>JACMQP010000404.1 GCA_014376915.1 Ramlibacter sp. | reverse complement strand
CCCTGGGTTCGACCGGGTCAACCTGCTGCGCTCCGCGACGCTTACCAGCGTCGACCTCCAGTGGCTGGCGCTGCCGGTCTCCTGGTCGCTGTCGTACGAGCTTTATTTCTACGCGATGGTGGCGCTGGGCTGGGTGCTGTTCCGGGCCCGGCTGCGGGGCGCCCTGTGGGTTTCGCTGGGGTTGCTCGCCGTGTGGTGCGCCCTGGTTCCGTACCGCGAAGGCACGCTGCGGTCGTTTCTCACCAGCCCGTTCATCCTGGAATTCCTGGCCGGGGCGCTGTGCTACCTGTACAAGGACAATCTCGCGCGCAAGCCGCTACTTCCGCTGTACGCGCTCGCCACAGTGGTCCTGGTGTGGCTGGGAGTGCACTACCAGGCGGGCAACGATTTCCTGCGCATCCGCACCTTCGGCGCCGCTGCGGTCTGCCTGATGTGTTTCTTCGTGACGCTGGAACAGACCGGGCTGTACCGGGCCGGGCGTCTGGCCATGCTGCTGGGCGACGCTTCGTATTCGATCTACCTGCTCCACCTGCCGTTCCTGTCGGTGCTCTACCACTCGGGGCTGCGCAAACTGCTGGCCAGCTACGGTCCAGCCGTCGCGGAACTGGGCTTCGCCGCTTACATCCTTGCCTTCCTCGCGCTGTGCATCGGGCTGCACACGCTGGTCGAGCGACCGCTGTACCGGTGGCTGTGCCGCCTGTTGCGGCTGAGGCACGGTCCGACCCAGGGGAACGCCGTCGCTGCTTGATGCCTTCCGTGTGAGAATCGCCCGCAGATTGCCAACCGGAGATTCCATGATCCCTGCCCGCCGCGCCACCAAGATCGTCGCCACCCTGGGCCCCGCTTCGAGCGATCCGGACCTGCTCGAACAGATGATCCGCGCCGGCGTCAACGTGGTGCGGCTGAACTTCAGCCACGGCAAGGCGCAGGACCACATCGATCGCGCCGCCCTGGTGCGGGCAGCCTCGCAGCGGGCGGGCCGCGAGGTGGCGATCATGGCCGACCTGCAGGGTCCCAAGATCCGCGTCGGCAAGTTCGCAGACGGCCAGGTGCAGCTGGAGAGCGGCATGAAGTTCGTGCTCGACGCTTCCCGCACCGAGCCCGGCGACGTGAAGGGAGTCGGGCTCGACTACAAGGAACTGCCGCGCGACGTGAAAGCCGGCGACACCCTGTTGCTCAATGACGGCCTGATCGTGATGACGGTGGATTCCGTCAAGGGCGAGCAGGTGCACACGACGGTCAAGGTCGGCGGCGTGCTGTCCAACAATAAGGGCATCAACAAACAGGGCGGCGGCCTCACGGCGCCGGCGCTGACTGCCAAGGACATGGAGGACATCCGCACGGCGATGAGCTTCCAGGCCGACTATGTGGCGGTGAGCTTTCCGCAGAATGCCAGCGACATGGAGATGGCGCGCCAGCTGTGCAACGTGGCGGGCGCCGAGTTCCGCCACAAGCCGGGCCTGATCGCCAAGATCGAGCGGGCCGAGGCCATTCCCAACCTGGAATCGATCTGCAAGGCCAGCGACGGCATCATGGTCGCGCGCGGCGACCTTGCCATCGAAGTCGGAAATGCGGCCGTGCCGGCGCTGCAGAAGCGGATGATCCGCATGGCGCGCGAACTGGACAAGCTGGTGATCACCGCCACCCACATGATGGAATCGATGATCAACAATCCGGTGCCCACGCGAGCCGAGGTGAGCGACGTGGCCAACGCGGTGCTGGATGGAACCGATGCGGTGATGACCTCCGCGGAGACCGCGGCCGGCCGCTATCCGCTGGAAACCATCATCGAGATGGCCAACATCTGCGCCGAGGCGGAGAAAGCGGAGGACGTGAAGCTCGACGCCGACTTCACGGGCATGACCTTCGCGCGCATCGACCAGTCGATCGCCATGGGCGCGATCTTCACCGCCTACCACCTGGGCTGCAAGGCGATCGTCGCCCTCACGGATTCAGGCTCAACCCCGCTGTGGATGAGCCGTCACCGGATTCACATCCCGATCTATGCACTCACGCCCAAGCTGACAACGCAGCGCCGGATGGCCTTGTACCGCAACGTGCGGCCGCTGTTGATGGACCAGAGCGTCGAGCGCGACACCGCGCTGGTGGACGCCGAGGCTTACCTCAAGGAAAGGGGCATCGTGGCTTCCGGCGACATCTACGCGATCACCTGCGGCGAGCCGATGGGCGCCCCCGGCGGCACCAACATGCTCAAGATTTGCCGGGTCAGCTGAATCCGATCCTGGCCCGACCACGTACTGCTCTGGTGAACAAAGGCAGCGATGGTCTTGACGACTACTTTCGAATGACACGGCGCGCCGGCCTGGTGGCCGGGGCGGCTGCATGGTTGAGCGGTTGCTCTGCCGCCGGCGTGCTGAACGCGGTGGCTGGCAATGGCCACCAGGGCCAGCAAGGCATCGCTTACGGGCCGGACCCGCGGCAACGGCTTGACGTGTACCAGCCGCTGGCCGGCAATCCACCGCAAGTGCGGCCGATGGTCGTGTTCTTTTACGGCGGCAGCTGGTCCAAGGGCGAGCGCGCCGATTACCGCTTCGTCGGCGAGGCGCTGGCCTCAGCCGGGGCCATCGTCGTGGTGACGGACTACCGGCTCAGCCCCGGCGTGCGCTATCCCGAATTCGTGCAGGACAGCGCCGCCGCGGTGAAGTGGGCCTTCGACCATGCTTCTGAACTGGGCGGCAGCCCGGACAACGTGGTGGTCATGGGCCATAGCGCCGGCGGTTACAACGCGGCGATGGTGGCCCTGGACCGGCGCTGGCTGGACGCCGCCGGCCTGGCGCGCGAGCGCAGGCTGGCCGGCTGGATCGGGCTGGCCGGTCCTTATGACTTCCTGCCGATCGAGAACCGCGAGACCCAGGTGGCGTTCCGCTGGCCGGACACCTCTGCCGACAGCCAGCCGATCAGGCATGTCACCGCCAACGCGCCGCGGACCCTGCTGCTGGCTGCGGCGAAGGACGACCTGGTCAACCCGCAGCGCAGCACCGTGGGCCTGGGCGAGAAACTCAAGGCCGCTGGCGTGTCGGTCCGGGTAGAGCTCTATCCTCGAGTCAATCACGTGACGCTGCTGGCCGCGATGTCGCAGCCGCTGCGCTGGCTGGCGCCGGTGCGCGCCGAGGTGCTGGACTTTCTGGGCCTGCCGCAGCGCGGCTGAAGGCTTTAGGCCCGGCGGGGAGCGCGGCCCTGAACCGTTGGGCCAGCAGCTAAAATCAGGTTGCCGGCGCGCCTTTCGCGCCCCTGATCTCTTCCCTTCTCACCGGACCGCACCATGCCACTCGTCTCCATGCGCGAACTGCTGGACCATGCCGCCGACAACGGCTATGGCATCCCGGCCTTCAACGTCAACAACCTCGAACAGGTGCAGGCCGTGATGGAGGCTGCGAAGGAAACCGGTGCGCCGGTGATCCTGCAGGCCAGCGCCGGGGCGCGCAAGTACGCGGGCGAGCCTTTTATCAAGCACCTGATCCTGGCCGCGATCGAGGCTTACCCCAGCATTCCGCTGGTGATGCACCAGGACCACGGCCAGAACCCCGACGTCTGCCAGGGCGCGATCGACCTGGGCTTTTCGTCGGTGATGATGGATGGCTCGCTGGAGGCCGACGGCAAGACCATCGCCAGCTACGACTACAACGTCGACGT
>JACMQP010000403.1 GCA_014376915.1 Ramlibacter sp. | reverse complement strand
CTGCTGGTCAAGCGGTCCAGCCCCGAGAACGCAACCGGCCGGGTCTACGGCGTCGTCTATTCGGGCCTGGACATCGGCCAGGCGTTGTCGCCGCTGGTGTTCGGCGCGCTGATGGACCGTCACCAGTACCGCGGCGTCTGGTTCGGCCTGGTGATCTTCCAGGCGATTCTGATCGTCAGCGCTTTCAACGTCACACGCGTTCGCAGGACCGTTCTGGCCACTGCGTAAACACGGGGCGGACCCTCGTCTGCGAGCGCGCCGAACGACGCTGGGGACGCGGACCGGGCCAGCTTTCGCTTTCTGTATCCTTGCCCCATGTACGCGTCGTATTTCGGGTTGAAGCAGGAGCCGTTCTCGATCGCTCCCGATCCGCGGTTGCTGTTCATGAGCGAGCGGCACCGGGAGGCGCTGGCGCACCTGCTGTACGGCGTGGGCGGCGGCGGCGGCTTCGTGCTGCTGACGGGCGAGATCGGCACTGGCAAAACCACCGTCTGCCAGCTGTTCCTGGAGCAAGTGCCGGCCCACTGCAACGTCGCCTACATCTTCAATCCCAAGCTGACGGTCACCGAGCTGCTGCAGTCCGTGTGCGAGGAGTTCCACATCGCGCTGCCGCCACAGGAGCGCGCGCCCACGGTCAAGGACTACCTCGATCCGCTCAATGGCTTCCTGCTGCGTGAACACGCGGCCGGCCGCAGCAGCGTTTTGATCATCGACGAGGCGCAGAACCTGTCGGCCGACGTGCTCGAGCAACTGCGGCTGCTGACCAACCTGGAAACGCGCGAGCGCAAGCTGTTGCAGATCGTCCTGATCGGCCAACCCGAGCTGCGCAGCATGCTGGCGCGGCCAGAGCTCGAGCAACTGGCGCAGCGGGTGATCGCGCGCTACCACCTGGACGCACTGGCCGAGGCCGAGACCGCGCACTATGTCCAGCACCGGCTGGAAGCGGCGGGACTGACCCAGCCGCTGCCGTTCGAGCGCCGCGCGCTGCGGCGCATCCATCAGCTCACCGGCGGGGTGCCGCGGCGCATCAACCTGCTGTGCGATCGGGCGCTGCTGGGCGCGTTCGCTGGCGGCCATTCGCGGGTGGACACGGCGATCGTCGAAAAGGCCTCGGCCGAGGTGTTCGACCGTCCTGCGCGGGCCGCACGCGGGCCCTGGCGGCGCAGTGCCGCCGTGCTCGCCATCGGGTTTGCGGTGGGTGCTGGCTGGTGGGCCGTGGCCGGTCACCGGGTGGCGCCGCGGCCGACTGCCGGACTCCCGCAGGCGCTGCCTGTCACGCCTGTCGCGCCGGTTGCCGCCGCGCCACCCGCGTTGCTGCCTGACCAGGATCAGGCATGGCGCCAGCTGGCCCAGGCCTGGAAGCTGGCGCCCGGCGCGGGCGACGTTTGCCGGGCGCTGCAGCGTGAGCAGGTGCAGTGCTTCAGCGGGCCGATGAGCCTGGCGCTGATCCGCCAGCTCGCGCGTCCCGGCATCGTCACGCTGGATGCCCAGAGCGGCGAGCCGTCCTATGCCCTGCTCACCGCGCTAACCGCCGACAGCGCCACCCTGCGCGCCGGCGACAGCGAGCAGACCGTGACGCTGCCGGCGCTGGCGGCGCGCTGGCGCGGCGAGTTCGCCACGCTATGGCGCTCGCCGCCCGGCTACACGGGCCGCATCGCCGACGGCTGGCGGGGGGCCGGGTTGGAGTGGTTGGCGACGACGCTGGCCACGGTGCGCGGTGAACCGGCGCCAGCCGGACGCCCGAGCCTGGACGCCGCGCTGCGCTCGCGCGTGCAGGCATTCCAGCTGGCGCAGGGCCTGCCCGCCGACGGCCGGCCCGGGCCAATGACATTCATGCAGCTCAATCGCGCCGCCGGCGTCGACGAGCCGCGCTTGCAGACCGCTCCCTGACATCGAACCATGTCGTACATCCTCGAAGCCCTGCGAAAAGCCGACGCCCAGCGCGCGCGTGACCCGGCGCGCGGCATCCACGCGCAGCCGGTCGCGTCCGTGTCCGCTGGCGCAAGCGATGCGAGGCGGATTGGAAAGTGGGCGTGGGGCGCGCTGGCCGGACTGATTGTGATCGCCGCGGCCTGGTTCTGGCTCGCGCCAGACAGCGCCGCTCCACCGCCGGCGCCAGTCGCGTCCGTGGCGCGGGTGGAGCCGGCGCCCGCGCCCGCGTCGGTGCCGCCGGCGCCGGCAACCGAGGTCCTGCCTGCACCACCTGCAGTGGTGGTCGCGCCGCCTGCTGCAGTCATGGTCGCCACGCTGAAGCCGCGCGTCGCTGCTTCAGCACCGTTGGCAGCGACAGCAACCGCGACACCTGCGGCGGGGCCGCTGGTGCCCGTCGCGGACCGCACTTACACCCTGGCCGATCTGCCGGTGGACGTGCAGCAAACGTTGCCGAAACTCAGTGTCAGCGGCGGCGTGTATTCGGAAAACGTGGCGCAGCGCATGCTGATCGTCAACGGCCAGGTGTTCAACGAGGGTAGCGAGGTCGCGCCCGGCGTGGTGCTGGAGCAGATCCGCGCCAAGGTGGCGGTGCTGAAATTCCGTGGGCTTCGCATCGCGCAGCCGTATTGAGCGGTGGCCGGACATCCGCTGACGCCGGCGCCGGATTCAGTCGCGAAACGCGCCCTGTCGCGTGGGTACGCAGCAACGCGATTGGTTACTTAACTTGCGTGATGGCGTGAACATGTAATGGGTCTGCTCCGTAGCATCGGCAGCTCTTCAACCCACCCAAGAGGACTCGCCATGGCAACACCGTTCTTCAACAAGAAGGAAGATCCTTTCACCGCGCACCGCCCGATCAGCCCCAATGCCGCCGCGGCCCAGGGCGCGACGCTGCCCGCGGCGACTGCTGCAGCCGCAGCGGCGCTGGCGCCGCAGCCCGTGGCCGTCGCGCCCAGGGAAGCGGAAAGCAAGCTCACGGTGGGCCCGAACATCAAGCTCAAGGGCGTCGAGATCACCGATTGCGACACGCTGGTGGTCGAGGGCTCGGTCGAGGCGACGATGGATTCGCGCGTGATACAGATCTCGGAGCGCGGTTCGTTCAAGGGCTCGGCCGAGATCGACATCGCGGAGATCCGCGGCGAGTTCGACGGCACGCTGACGGTGCGCCAGAAGCTGGTGATCTATGCGACCGGCAAGGTGACCGGGAAGATCCGCTACGGCAAGGTGGTGATCGAGGAAGGCGGGCAGCTCTCCGGCGAGATCGAGTTCGGCACGGCCCAGGCCCGCCTGCCGGTCAGCCCCGTCAGCCCGGTCAGCCCGGTCAGCCCGGTGCGCCCCGGACTGCAGGTGCATTCCAACGTCGGCTGACTTGTCATTCCGGCGTGAGAACTACACGGCGTTTTTGTGCCGGACGATGCACGTGTCGAGCGTCTCGTTGTGGTCGCGCCGCCACCAGTTGGCGCTCGAAAAGATCTCGACTTCGCTGAAGCCGGCGAAGCCCTGCGCCTCGACCCAGCCGCGGATCTTCCGGATGTCAATCACGCCGTCGCCCATCATGCCGCGGTCGTTGAGCATGTCAGCGGTGGGAGTGAGCCAGTCGCAGACGTGGAGGGCCAGCAGGCGCTCCCCGCCCGCGCGCGCAATCTGCGCCTTGAGCTTCGGGTCCCACCACACGTGATAGACGTCGACGGCGACGCCGAGCGCCCCGGATCGCTCTGGGTCGAGCAGGTCGCAGACGTCCAGCGCCTGCTCCATGGTGTTGATGCAGGCGCGGTCGGCTGCATACATCGGATGCAGCGGCTCGATCGCCAGCGGCATGTCGACGGAGCGCGCGTACTCCAGCAGTTCGGCGATGCCGTCGGTGACCTGGCCGCGAGCCAGCGCGATGTCCTTGTGCGCCGCCTTGCCGGCGAGCGCGCCGGGCAATCCGCCAGCCACCAGCACCAGGCAGGCCGCGTTCAGTTCGCGCGCTTCATCCACCGCGCGACGGTTGTCGTCGCGCGCCTCCCTCAGCCCGGCACCGGCGACGGCGGGAAACATGCCGCCGCGGCAATACCCCGAGAGAGCGAGGCCGTGGTCTTTCACCAGTTTCGAGACAGTGGCCAGGCCGCCGGCGGCTGCGACCTGGTCGCGCCACGGCGAGATCGCGCGAATGCCGCGGCGGGCGCAAGCTTCGAGGATCGCGGACAGCGGCAGGTCGACGCCGTTCGACTTGCGGACGGTGGCGGTGTTGATGGACAGCCAGTGGTGGTCGCGGGCGAAGTCGCGCATCACTCGATCCCGTGCAGGGCCAGCAGTGTCTTCATGCGGCGCGCGGCCAGTTCCGGCTGCTCCAGCAGGTTGGCGGCGTCGGCCAGCCGGAACAGTTCGGCGAGGTGCGGCAGCGAACGCGTGCTGTGCTGGCCGCCGACCATCGTGAAGTGGTCCTGATGGCCATTGAGCCATGCCATGAACACCACGCCCGTCTTGTAGAAGCGGGTCGGCGCGGCAAAGATGTGACGCGACAGCGGCACCGTCGGACCGAGGATGGCGTTGAATTTCTCGACGTTGCCCTGCGCCAGCTCGGCGAGCGCGGCGCTCGCGGCCGGTGCGATCGCGTCGAAGATCCCGAGCAGCGCATCGCTCTTGCCGTGCGTGGCTTCCTTGCCCCAACCGTCGCCAGCGATCAGCTCCGCGTAGTTGAAGTCATCGCCCGTGTACATGCGAACCCCGGCAGGCAGCCGCCTGCGCATGGCGATTTCCCTGTCCTTGTCCAGCAGCGAGATCTTGATGCCATCAACCTTGTCCGGGTGCGCGGAGATGATGCCTAGCGCGGTGTCCATCGCGGCGTCGAGGTCCTTGGTTCCCCAGTAGCCCGCCAGCGTCGGATCGAACATGTCGCCCAGCCAGTGCAGCACCACCGGCTGTTTCGCCTGCGACAGGATGCGGTCGTAGACGCGTTCGTAGTCAGCGGGACTTTTCGCGACCCGGGCCAGCGCGCGGCTGGCCATCACGATCAGCTTGCCGCCGAGTTTCTCGATGGCGGCCATCTGCTCTTCGTAGCCGGCGATGACTTCGTCGACGGACTTCACTTTCTCCGGCACCAGGTGGTCGGTGCCGCAGCCCGATGCCACGAGCGCGCCCGGCACGTCTTGCGCCGCATCGAGCGACCGGCGGATCAGCTCCAGCGAGGTCGGCCAGTCCATGCCCATGCCGCGCTGCGCCGTGTCCATCGCCTCGGCCACGCCCAGGCCGAGCGACCACAGGTGCTGGCGATAGGCGATGGTGGCATCCCAGTCGACCGCGCACTGGAGCCAGGGATCGATCGCGGCGCGCGCGTCGGCCACTACGTGGGTTGCCGAATACGCGATGCGGTTGAACTTCACGCCCTTGGGCGGGCGCACCGGTTCCGTGCCCCGCAAGGCGTAGGTCGCCAGCGCGCCGCCGGCGGAACCAGGAAGTTGCAGCGTCAGCGCCATGTCAGACCTTCAGCGCGGGCACGTCGACCCAGCGCCTTTCCTTCCAGCTTTGCAGCGCGGCTTCCACCAGCTGCACGCCCTTGGCGCCTTCCGCAAGAGTCCAGCGATACGGCTCGTTTTCAACCACGTGGCGGATGAAGTGCTCCCACTGGATCTTGAAGCCGTTGTCGTAGACCTGCGAGTCCGGCACTTCCTGCCACTGGTCGAAGAAGTTCATGGTTTGTTTGATGTCCGGGTTCCACACCGGCCGCGGTGTCGTGACCCGCGATTGGGCGCGGCAGTCCTGCAGCCCGGCGACGGCCGAGCCGTGGGTGCCGTCCACGTGGAAGGTGACCAGGTCGTCGCGCCGCACGCGAGTG
>JACMQP010000402.1 GCA_014376915.1 Ramlibacter sp. | reverse complement strand
CTGATGCGCTTGATGCCCCAGCGCATGCCCTGCGCGCTGTTGGGGCTGTCGGCGTCGGGCGGGCCGAACATCGCCAGCACCGGCCAGTACCAGCGGTCGACGGCGTCCTGCACCATCTCTCGCTGTGCTGTCGTGCCTTTCATCATGGTCATCAGATTCTCGAAGCCCTGGCGCTGGTGGAAGCTTTCTTCCTTGCAGATGCGGATCATCGCGCGGGCATAAGGCCCGTAGGAGCAGCGGCAGATCGGCACCTGATTCATGATCGCCGCGCCGTCGACCAGCCAGCCGACCACGCCGACGTCGGCCCAGGTCAGCGTCGGATAGTTGAAGATCGAGCTGTACTTGGCCTTGCCTGCATGCAGCGCATCGAGCAAGGCGTGGCGGCTGACGCCGGGCGTCTCGGCCGCGGAATAGAGATACAGGCCGTGGCCGCCTTCGTCCTGCACCTTGGCCAGCAGGATCGCCTTGCGCTTGAGCGACGGCGCGCGCGAAATCCAGTTGCCTTCGGGCTGCATGCCGATGATCTCGCTGTGCGCGTGCTGGCTGATCTGCCGTACCAGCGTCTTGCGGTACGGCTCAGGCATCCAGTCCTGCGGCTCGATCTTGCGGTCGGCGTCGATCCTGGCGTCGAAGTCGCGTTGCAATGCGTTGGTCCCCGCCGCCGGCACTCCCTTGAGCGCCGACTGTTGCGGATCCGGCGTGTCCATGGCTTGGGTGTACATCGGAGGAATTATAAGCATTCACCGACCAGTCGGTCGGCGAATTGTCGATCGCTTTTGGCGAGCGCTTGACGCATTTTTTTGGAAAGAGCATGCAACAAAAAATCGTCGATGCCATGGCATTCCGGGCTTCATCTGCAGCAAGTTCGCATCCCTCCCGCAGGGTTGCGGGTGGGTTTGTGTCAGACGGCGCTGACAAGAACGCGGGACACTTGCTTACGGGGCCAACTCTGCCATCGATAGACTCGGCCGCATGAAATACAGGCTCATCGATTCGAAGGCCGACAAGTGGCGCTGGTCGCTCGCGGCCCTGGTGCTGGCCGTGCAGGCTTGTGGCGGCGGCGGAGGCGGCACCAGCACCGGCAGTGACACGGCAAGCTCCAGTGGCGGCCCGGCTGCAGCTGTTCCTGCCGCGCCGGCGCCCAGTCCCGCTCCCGGACCCACGCCGGCTCCGGTGCCGGCCCCGGCCCCGGTTCCTGCCCCACCCCCGGTTGCTGTTGCTCCCGCTCCGGCCCCGGGGCCAGCACCGGCGCCGGTCCCGGTCCCGGCGCCCGCGCCAGTTCCGGTGGCTCCAGGCCCGGCGTCCTCGACGCTGATCCAGGTCTCGGCCGCTACCAGCTGTTCCATCGCGGGCATGCGCGAAACCATTCTTCAGCAGATCAACCTGGCGCGTTCCAGCGGCAAGGTCTGCGGCACCGAGATCCTGCCCCCGGTGCCGGCGATGAAGTGGAATGACATCCTGTTCTCGGCCTCGGCCCGCCACTCGCAAGACATGGGTGCCCGCAACTATTTCTCGCACACCACCCCGGAAGGTGTCACGTTCTCGCAGCGGCTGGCCATCGAGGGCTACGTCGGCTGGGCGATGGGAGAAAACATCGCGGCCGGCCAGAACACCGTGAGCGACGTGATGGCCGCGTGGCTGACCAGCGAAGGCCACTGCCGCAACATCATGCAGCCGCTGCTGACGGAGGTCGCGGTGGCCTGCGTCATGCAGTCGGGATCGAGCTACGGCAACTACTGGACGATGGACCTTGGCGGACGGTAACGTGGCTCAGCCTTTCCGCCGGCGTGGGAGTCTTGTCATGATGGCGGCATGCGAGGACAGCAAGCGTTCCTGAGGTATTGCGGTTTGGTGGCGAGCGCCGTCGTGACCGGCTGCGCAGTGGGCCCCGCGCCCAGCGCTTCGCCGGCTGCCAGGCCGGCGCCGGCACGGGCGGCCCAGCCAGCGCCTGCGGTGGCCGAAATCACCAGCGACTGCGGCATCAGCAGGCTGCGCGACAGCGTCTTGAAGCAGGTCAACTCCGCTCGCGCAGCGGCGCGATCGTGCGGCGCGCGTCACATGGCGCCCGCCGGCCCGCTGATCTGGAACCGCGCCCTGGCGGAGGCGGCCGAGCAGCATTCGGTGGATATGGTCGCACGCGGTTACTTCGACCACGCCAGCCCTGAGGGCAAGCGCGTCGCGCAGCGGGTGGCCGCCCAGGGCTACAAATGGCGTGCGGTCGGCGAAAACCTGGCGGGGGGCGACACCACAGTGGCGGGAGTCCTTGCCGGCTGGCTGGGCAGCCCTGAACACTGCCAGAGCATGTTGAGCCCGGCGTATGTGGAAATTGGCGTCTCGTGCGTGCGCCAGCCGGGCTCCAAATGGGGCAACTACTGGACGATGGTGCTCGCCACCCGGCGCTGAGGCGCTTCAGCCGCCCGCGTCGACGGTCTGCGACTGGCCGCGGCCCCGGCCCAGCACCTGCAGCATCTGCGGCAGGGCCAGTTGCAGCGCCGCCTTCAGGGTGTGCGGCGGGTTGATCACGAACATGCCGCTGGCCGTGAGACCCTGGCCGCGTTCCGCCTCGCCCGGCACGTTGCGTTCCTCGGCCTGGCCGATGTTGAGCGTGGCGTGCAGCCAGGGACGGCCGGCCTGGGTGGCCAGCGTCTTGAGCCGGCGCGGCACCTCGTGCGCCTCTGGCCTCGGGATCACCGGGTACCACACGGCATAGCTGCCGGTGACGAAGCGCTTCAGGCTGTCCTGGATCGACGCCGTGACCTTCTGGTAATCGGTCTTGATTTCGTAGCTGGGGTCGATCAGCACCAGCGCCCGCCTCGCCGGCGGCGGCAGGAAAGCCTTGAGGCCCTCGAAGCCGTCTTCGCGCGCGACCGCCACCTGGCGGCCGGCCTGCAGCTGGGAAATGTTGGCCACCAGAGATTTGATGTCGGTCGGATGCAGCTCGAACAGCTTGAGCTTGTCGCGGGCTTCTTCCCGCAGCAGGCGCTGGATGATGAAGGGCGAGCCGGGGTAGACCTTGAGCTGGCTGCCGGTGTTGAACCCGGCGACGAGATCGAGGTATTCCTGCAGCGCCGGGGCGACGTCCGCGATGGCGCAAGGAGTCTTGCCACCGGGTTTCAGGGCGGCGAACAGCTTGATCACGCCGTCTGCCGCCTCGCCGGAAGTGCCGGCATAGTCGCCGTCCAGCCGGTAAAGTCCGGCGCCGGCGTGAGTGTCCACTACCGTCAGGGCCGTCTCTTTCTGGGTCAGGTGCCGCAGCATGGCGATCAGCACGGTGTGCTTGAGCACGTCGGCGTGGTTGCCGGCGTGG
>JACMQP010000054.1 GCA_014376915.1 Ramlibacter sp. | reverse complement strand
GCCATGACCGGATTATCGGGCTTGCGCACAGACACGGCCGCCGGCCGGGCGCCTCTCCCATAAGTGGGATTGACAGTGCCGGGCCCAGGCTTTAGCTTCAAATTGATACAGGTTCCCCATGCCAGCAGCCCTGCCCACCCATGCCAGGAGCGCACCCGATGCGGAGGTGGACCTGCGCTTTCTGGAGCACTTGGCCGACCAGAGCAAACGCGTGACGGTCGCTGTGTTCTGCCTGCTGGCCGTGATGGCCATCACGGCCGCCACCCGCGTGGAAATGGACCGTCATCGCCGACGTTCTTTGATCGGCCTCAGCTGATCTTCACTCCCTGCTTGGCGGCGACGTACAGAGCCTCGGTGCGGGACTGCACGTCCAGTTCGCGAAAGACCGCGCTCAGGTGGGTCTTCACAGTGCCGTCGGAGATGCCGAGCTCGCGCCCGATCAGCTTGTTGGGCAGGCCACGCAACGCTGAGCGCAGTACGTCGGCCTGGCGCTCCGTCAACTGCGGAAAAGCCTGGCGTACGTCGCGCGGCGCCGGCATGGGCTGGCGCTGCCACAGCCCTTCGTCACCGCTGGCGTCGTGAGGGTTGCCCGCCAGCAGGGCGCCGGGCAGGTAGATGCAGCCGCTGGCGATGGTGCGCAGCGCCAGCATCAGCACCTCGGGCGATGCGTCCTTTGGAATGAAGCCGACCGCGACCATCTCCAGCACGCTGCGCACCAGCGTGGCGCTGCGGTCGCCCGACAGCACGACCAGTCGGGCGAAGGGCGCGACCTCGCGGAAGGCCAGCAGCGCCGGCCCGCCCGACAGGCCGTCCATGCGCCAGTCCATCGGCACCAGGTCGAACGGGACGTGGGCGGCTTCCTGCACGCCCTTTTCGCAACTGCCGGTGATCGCCACGTCGATCGAATCGTCCAGTCGCTGCAGGAGCAGCCGCAGCCCCTCACGAAACAAAGCATGGTCGTCGCACACCAGAACTCGCATGGTCGCCGCCTTGATAGAGTCCGCCTACTCTGTCGCCCGCACCGGCGCGGTCAAGCCCCCAGTGCGACGCCGGCCTTCAATGCGGCCTCCGCTCGATGCTGTCGACCGGCTTGCACCGGCACTGGGCCTCGACCGGGTCAAGCTTGCGGCGCAGCTCGCTTTCGCCCTGCGCACCGCCGGGCGCACAGGCGAGCCAGCTCGAATCCTGCGCGGGATCGCTGCACGCCGGCGCTGCGGCGATCTGCAGCACCGCGTTGCAGCAGGACAGCGTGATCAGCGCGCCGTAGTTCAGGGCAGAGGTCAAGGTAGTCATGGTCCAACTCCTTCAATGCACTGCAGCTTAGGCAAGGCCGTGACGTGTCGCGTCTGCCATTCGGTCTAGTCTCTCTGCGGGAGTCGCGCTTGCTACGATGGCGCGATGGCAACTTCGCACGTCGTTTACCTGCACGGGTTCCGCTCCTCGCCGCAGTCGACCAAGGCGCGCCGGTTTGCGCAACGCGTCGCCGAGCGCCATCCGTCGGTGACATGGTGGTGCCCGCAGCTGCCGCCATCGCCGCGCGAGGCGATGGCCATGGTGATGGCCGGGATCGCGGGCTGGCCGCGCGATCGCATGGCGGTGGTCGGCTCGTCGCTGGGCGGCTTCTACGCGACCCATGTCGCCGGGACCACGGGCTGCCGCGCCGTGCTGCTGAATCCGGCGGTGCACGCGGCGCGCGATCTCGCGCAATACGTCGGCGAGCACAGCGCCTGGCACGACCCGCACGAGCGCCTCGTGTTCAAGCGGGAATACATCCACGAACTCGAGGCGCTGGAATGCGTTCCGCTGGCCGACCCGTCGCGCTTTTTCGCCGTGATCGCCAAGGGCGACGAGGTACTGGACTGGCGCGAGATGACGGCCCACTACGCCGGCGCCCGCATCAGGCTGCTGGCGGGCAGCGACCATGCGCTCAGCGACTTCGACCAGCACATCGACGAGGTGTTCGGGTTTCTCGACCTGCAGGCCTGACCGGCCGTCGGGCCTGCCCAGCATGGGACAATCCGATCCATGTTTGCATTGTTTGAAGAAGCCGGGAAGTTCCAGGCCGGCCGGGTGTTGTCGGAGGCGGAAGCGTCCAGCCAGATCGAGCTGGACAGCGGCAAGCGCGTGAAGGTCAAGGCCGCCAACGTGCTGCTGAAGTTCGAGAAGCCCGCGCCCTCCGACCTGATCCGCCAGGCCCAGGCGCTGGCCGAAGGCATCGAGCTGGAACTGGCCTGGGAATTCGCGCCCGAGGAGGAGTTCGGCTTCGCCGAACTGGCGCGCGACTATTTCAGCGAGAAGGCGACGCTGGAGCAACAAGCCGCGGCCTTGTTCCGGCTGTTCGAGGCGCCGCATTACTTCCGCCGTGCCGGCAAGGGCCGCTTCAGGAAGGCGCCGGCGGAGATCCTGCAGCAGGCGCTGGTGGCAATCGAGAAGAAGAAGCAAATCCAGCAGCAAATCTCGCAGTGGTCGGCGGAACTGGCGGCCGGCAGCTGCCCGCAGCCGATCCGCGAGCAGCTGTTCAAGATCCTGTTCAAGCCGGACAAGAACGCGCCCGAATACAAGGCGGTGGTGGAAGCGTCGCGGGCCACGCACACCGCGCCGCTGGACCTGCTGCAACGCGCCGGCGCGATCGCCTCGCCCTACCAGTTCCACTGGAAGCGCTTCCTGTTCGAGAATTTCCCCAAGGGCACGGCCTTCCCGCCGCTGCCGGCGCCGCCGGTCCGCGACGAGCTGCCGCTGGCCACCGTGCAGGCGTTCTCGGTGGACGACTCCAGCACCACCGAAATCGACGACGCGCTGTCGGTCCAGGGACTGGGCAGCGGCACGGTCACCGTCGGCATCCATATCGCCGCGCCGGGCCTGGCGTTGCAACCCGGTGCGCCGATCGACCAGGTGGCGCGTGTGCGCCTGTCCACGGTCTACATGCCGGGCTACAAGATCACCATGCTGCCGGACGATGTGGTGCAGGCCTACACACTCAAGGAGGGGCGCGACTGTCCCGCCGTCTCCCTGTACGTGGTGTTCGACGAAGCCACGCTGGAAGTGAAAGCGTCGGAGACGAAGATCGAGCGCGTGCCGATCGTGGCCAACCTGCGCCATGACCAGCTCGACGCGGTGGTGACGCCGCAATGGCTGGAACAGCCGGCGTTCGAGCACGCGGGCGACCCGGCACCGGCCAGCTTCCTGCGCGAGCCGCTGTCCTTCCTGTACCGGCTGGCGAAGCACCTGAAGGCGCAGCGCGAGATCGTGCGCGGCAAACCGGAGAACTTCACCCGGCCGGATTACAACTTCAAGCTCGTCGGCAATGACGGCGCCGAGCCGATCGGCGACGAGGAAGTGCGCATCAGCGTCCGCCAGCGCGGGACGCCACTGGACCTGATGGTGGCCGAGGCCATGATCCTGGCCAACAGCACCTGGGGCAGCTGGCTGTCGGAGCTGGGCGTGCCCGGCATCTACCGCAGCCAGGCCAGCATGGCCCCGGGCGTGAAAGTGCGCATGGGCACCAAGGCGCTGCCGCATGCCGGCCTCGGGGTCAAGAGCTACGCCTGGAGCACCTCGCCGCTGCGCCGCTACACCGATCTGGTCAACCAGTGGCAGATCATCGCGGCGGCCCGGCACGGCCGCACGGCGGCGCTGGCCGCACCGTTCAAGCCCAGGGATGCGGAGCTGTTCTCCATCATCTCGGGTTTCGACGCCGCCTACTCCGCCTACAACGGCTACCAGGCCGGCATGGAGCGGTTCTGGACCCTCAAATATCTGGAACAGCAGGGCATCAAGGAACTGGTGGGCACGGTGGTCAGGGAAGGCCTGGTGCGCGCCGACGACCTGCCGCTGGTGCTGGGCGTGATGGGTGGCAACGAGCTGCCGCGCGGTGCCAGGGTGCGGGTGCAGCTGGGCGAGATCGACGAGATCACGCTTGACGTCAAGGGAACCGTGATCGAGCGGCTGGACGTCGAATCCGAACCGCTTGTTGTGGAAGAAGAGACAGAAGAGGAACCGGCGGCCGGCCCGATCACGATCGCGGTGGATGTCAACGAAGCCGAAGGCGATAATCCAGCTCCGTGAACCTGCGTTCCTTCAGTACCCTGCAGATTGCCCTCGGCGCCTCGTTCGCCGTCCATGCGGTGCTGCTGACGGTGCGCATCGTCGATCCCGAAAGCTTCAACCGCGTGTTTCAGGACACGCCGCTGGAAGTGATCCTGGTCAACGCCCGCAGCAACGAGCGGCCGGAAAAGGCGATGGCGATCGCTCAGGCCACCATGGCCGGCGGCGGCGACGCCGCCAAGGGACGCGCCACCTCCCCACTGCCGCCCTCGGCACTGGCTGAGCTCGGCGACGCCACCGAGGAGGCCCAAAAGAAGATCGACTCGATGCAGGACCAGCAGATGGTCATGCTGGCCCAGGTCAGGCGGATGCTGGCGGCCATGCCGCCGCCCGATCCGCAGCAGGAAAAAAAGAACCCCGAGGCCGTGGCGCGCGAAGACCGGCGCCGTCAGCTGGTCAAGCTGCTGGCCGAAATCGAGCGGCGCATCAACGAAGAGAACGCCCGGCCCAAGAAACGCTACATCAGTCCCGCCACCCGCGAAGAGGTGTACGCCGTCTACTACGACGGGCTGCGCCGCAGGATCGAGGACCGCGGCACCCAGAACTTCCCGGAGCTGGCCGGCCAGAAGCTGTACGGTGAGCTGACCATGATCGTCACCGTCAACTTCGACGGCAAGGTGCTCGGAACCGAGGTGGTCGAGACTTCGGGCAGCCTGACGCTGGACCGGCGGGCCCAGGCCATTGCCCGCGCTGCCGGCCCGTTCGGCAAGTTCAACGAGGCGATGCGGCGCAAGGCCGACCAGATCGTCGTGGTCTCGCGCTTCCGCTTCACGCGCGAAGAAACGCTCGAGACCAAGCTCACCAACCGCTGACCCGCAGCGCTGACGAACAATGGACCAGTACTGCGTCCTGGGCAACCCGGTGGAGCACAGCAAGTCGCCGTGGATCCACGCGCGCTTTGCGCAGCTCACCGGGCAGGACATGGCCTATGGCAAGCGGCTGGTGCCGCTGGACGGCTTTGTCGCCGGTCTCGCAGCGTTCCGGGCCGAAGGCGGCAAGGGCTGCAACATCACCGTGCCCTTCAAGTTCGAAGCGGCACCGCTCGCCACCACCCGGACGGCGCGAGCCCGGCTCGCGCAAGCCTGCAACACGCTGCGATTCGATGACGAGAGCACGGTCTTCGCCGACAACACGGACGGCCTCGGCCTGGTTGCCGACATCCAGGGCAACGCCGGCGTGGCGATCGCCAGGCGCGAGCTGCTGCTGATCGGCGCCGGTGGCGCGGCGGCGGGCGTGCTCGGGCCGCTGATCGAGGCCCGGCCGCGCCGCATCGTCATCGCCAACCGCACGGCGGGAAGAGCGCACTTGCTGGTCGAGCGTCACACCGGCCTGGCGCGCGAGCATGGCGTGGTGCTGGCGACCGTCGCACTCGACGCGGCCGGCGGCCCGTTCGACATCGTCGTCAACGCCACCGCCAGCAGCCTGAGCGGAAGCAGCATCCCGGTTCCCGACAGCGTGCTGAAACCCGGCACGCTGGCCGTGGACATGATGTATGGGCCGGCAGCCGAAGGCTTCATGGCATGGGCCCGCGCGCACGGGGCGGTGCCGCGCGACGGCCTGGGCATGCTGGTGGAACAGGCGGCCGAGGCCTTCCTGGTGTTTCGCGGCGTGCGGCCGCCCTCCGCCCAGGTGCTGGCG
>JACMQP010000053.1 GCA_014376915.1 Ramlibacter sp. | reverse complement strand
GTCATCACCTTCGTCGATGTGCCCGGCTTCATGCCCGGCACGGCGCAGGAGTACGGCGGCATCATCAAACACGGCGCCAAGCTGCTTTACGCTTATGCCGAATGCACGGTGCCCAAGGTGACGGTCATCACCCGCAAGGCCTACGGCGGCGCCTACGACGTGATGAGCTCCAAACACCTGCGCGGCGACGTCAACTTCGCCTGGCCGAATGCCGAGATCGCGGTGATGGGTTCGAAGGGTGCGGGGGAGATCATCTTCCGCGAGGACAAGGGCGACCCGGTCAAGCTGGCGGCCCGCGAGGCGGAGTACAAGGCGCGTTTCGCGAACCCGTTCGTGGCCAGTGCGCGCGGCTACATCGGCGACGTGATCCTGCCGCACGAAACCCGCAAGCGCATCTGCCGGTCGCTGATCATGCTGGCTGGCAAGAAGCTCGAGAACCCGTGGCGCAAGCACGGCAACATCCCGCTGTAAGGCCCCACCATGTTCACCAAAATCCTGATCGCCAACCGCGGTGAGATCGCCTGCCGGGTCATCAAGACGGCAAAGAAGATGGGCATCAAAACGGTGGCCGTGTATTCCGACGCCGACCGCGATGCGCGACACGTCGAGCTGGCCGACGAGGCGGTCCACATCGGCCCGGCGCCTTCGCGCGACAGCTACCTGCAGGCCGAAAAGATCATCGCCGCCTGCAAGCAGACCGGCGCGCAAGCCGTCCATCCCGGCTACGGTTTCCTGTCGGAGAACGAGGCCTTCGCGCGCCGGGTGGAGGAAGAGGGCATCACCTTCATCGGCCCCAAGCACTACTCGATCGCCGCGATGGGCGACAAGATCGCGTCCAAGAAGCTGGCGAAGGAAGCCAACGTCAGCACCATCCCCGGCTTCAACGAGGCGATCAAGAACGCCGAGCAGGCCGTCGGCATCGCGAAGGACATCGGCTATCCGGTGATGATCAAGGCCAGTGCCGGCGGTGGCGGCAAGGGCCTGCGCGTCGCCTACGACGACAAGGAAGCGTTCGAAGGCTTCAGCGCCTGCCAGAACGAGGCGCGCAACAGCTTCGGCGACGACCGGGTGTTCATCGAGAAATTCGTCGAACAGCCCAGGCATATCGAGATCCAGGTTCTTGGCGACTCGCACGGCAACGTGATCTACCTGAACGAGCGCGAGTGCTCGATCCAGCGGCGCCACCAGAAGGTCATCGAAGAGGCGCCGTCGCCTTTTATCACCGAGGCGACGCGCAAGGCCATGGGCGAACAGGCGGTGGCCCTTGCGAAGGCGGTGAAGTACGAAAGCGCGGGAACGGTGGAGTTCGTGGTCGGCAACGACCAGAGCTTCTACTTCCTGGAGATGAACACCCGGCTGCAGGTGGAGCACCCGGTCACCGAGTGCATCACCGGGCTGGACCTGGTGGAGCTGATGATCCGGGTCGCGGCCGGCGAGAAGCTGCCGCTGGCGCAGGCCGACGTGAAGCGCAACGGCTGGGCGATCGAGTGCCGGATCAACGCGGAGGACCCGTTCCGCAACTTCCTGCCGTCCACCGGCCGGCTGGTGCGCTTCCAGCCGCCGAAGGAAACGATGTTCGCGGCCGACACCCAGCACCTGTCCGGCGTTCGCGTGGACACCGGCGTGCAGGAGGGTGGCGAGATCCCGATGTACTACGACTCGATGATCGCCAAGCTGATCGTGCACGGCCGCGACCGCAACGAGGCGATCGCGAAGATGCGCGAAGCACTGAATGGCTTCGTGATCCGCGGCATCTCCAGCAACATCCCGTTCCAGGCGGCGCTGCTGGCGCACCCGAAGTTCGTCGCCGGCGACTTCAACACCGGGTTCATCGCGGAGAACTATGCCAGCGGCTTCAGCGCGCAGGACGTGCCGCATGACGATCCGCAGTTCCTCGCGGCGCTGGCGGCGTACGTGAACCGCCGCGCGCTGCAGCGCGCCGCCGGCATCAGCGGCCAGCTGCCGGGGCATGAATTCACGGTGGGCGAGCAGTTCGTCGTGGTGGTGCTCGGCGCCGGCGGCCAGCACCGGCGCGAGCCCGTCACCGTCAGCGATTTTGTGGCCCAGTCCGGCTCCAGCGCCGTGACGGTCGGCACAACCCGCTTCGACATCTGCAGCGCGTGGCACCTGGGCGCCGCCCGCATCAGCGGCACCGTCAACGGGCAGCCGTTCACCGCGCAGGTGGAACGCGGCGTCGGCCGCAATCCGCTGGCGATCAGGATCGCCCACAACGGCACCCAGCTGGACGCCATGGTGCTGACCCCGCGCGCCGCCGAACTGCATACGCTGATGCCGTACAAGGCGCCACCCGACATGAGCCGCTATGTGCTGTCGCCGATGCCGGGCCTTCTGGTCGACATTGCCGTGCAGCCGGGCCAGAGGGTGCAGGCCGGCGAGCGGGTCGCCGTGATCGAAGCGATGAAGATGGAAAACGTGCTGTTCGCCGTCGCCGACGGCGTGGTCGGCAAGGTGCTGGCGGCCAAGGGCGAGAGCCTGGTGGTGGACCAGCCGATCGTCGAGTTCGTCTGACCATGAAGCGGCGAGAACTCCTTGGTGGAGCGGCGACGCTGGTCGCGCTCGGCGGGTGCGCGGGACCGCGCATCGACCCGGGGCAATCGCCGGTCGCCACCGGCGCGCCACTGCGCAGCATCGCTTTCGGTTCCTGCATCGACCAGAACAGGCCGGCGCCGATCTGGGACACCATCGTGGCCGGCCGGCCCGATCTGTTCGTGTTCGGCGGCGATAACGTCTATTGCGAAATGCCGTACTCGCGGGCCCGGCTGCGCCGCGCCTATGCGCTGGCGGCCGAGTCGCCCGGCATGAATCGCCTGCGCCGCAGCGTGCCGCACTTGGCCATCTGGGACGACCACGACTACGGCGCCAACGACGGCGGCGCCGAATTTGCGTTCAAGGCGGAATCGAAAGCGGAGTTCCTCGATTTCTGGAAGCTGCCCGCGACCGATCAGCGTCACGGCCGCGAGGGCCTGTACCACGCGCAGGTGTCCGGTCCGGCCGGACAGCGTTTGCAGGTGATCTTGCTGGACGAACGCTGGTTCCGCTCGCCGTGGAAGCCGACCGATCAGCGCAACGCGCCAGGAAAGGAACGCTATGTGGCGGACGCCGACCCAGCCAAGACCATGCTGGGAGACGCGCAGTGGCAATGGCTGGAGCAGCAATTGCGCCAGCCGGCCGAAGTGCGGCTGATCGTTTCCGGGGTGCAGGTCGTCACCGAAGGCCACGGCTGGGAGCGCTGGGGAAACTTTCCGCGCGAGCGCGAGCGTCTGTACCGCCTGATCGGCAGTACGGGTGCGCAGGGCGTGGTGTTCCTGTCCGGCGACCGCCATGTCGGGGCGCTGTACCGCGAAGCCAGCGGCACCGCTTATCCGCTCCACGAGATGACGTCCAGCGGCATGACCCATCCCTGGCGCGACGCCGCCGAAGCCGGCCCGAACCGGCTCGGCGAATTATTCACCGACGTGCACTACGGCACGGTCGACATCGACTGGGAGGCCGGCGGACTGTCGCTCTCGATCCGCGACATCGCCGGCAAGGCGCAGCGCGAAGCGCGCATCTCTTTCAACCAACTCAAGGTGCAGTCATGAATCGTCCGTTCAAGGT
>JACMQP010000052.1 GCA_014376915.1 Ramlibacter sp. | reverse complement strand
GCCGCCGTCGCCATGATCGGCACCGCAATGGCCCAGGGCAATCCGCCCAATCCCGCGGTCAAGAATGCCCCTTCTGGCGCGGGCCAGCAAAGCACGCAGGGCACCCCGATGGGCACCACCGGGACACCGTCTGGCTCGCCCGGCACGAACATGGGTTCGACCAACACGAACATGGGCTCCACGAACATGGGTTCGACCAGCCCCGCCGGCACCACGGGTTCGGCTTCATCGATGGGTGCCAGCGGCATGTCGACCGACACGTCGATGACGGCCAACAGTGGCGGTACGAAGCGCAATATGCGCATGGCGCGTGCCGACCGCAACTGAGTTCTCGCTGTCACACAGGAAAACAGGGCCCACGGGCCCTGTTTTTTTGGCGTCGGTATCGCATTCCAAAAGCGGCGCTGCGCCCGCTCGAAACGAGCATGGCTCAGTCCGGAAGCTTAATGGCTGGCGGGAGTGTGGAGCGCAAGAAAACCGGCCTCATGATTTCCCACATGCTCGTGGGAAGAGAGCGAACATATCAGTGCAGCCGGGCACGCTGGGCAATGTCTGGACGTTTCGCGATGCGCGGAGGTCACCGACCTGCCTTTGTAACGCGTTGCCCGGCTGGCAAGAGAAAGTGTGGTGGGTCGCACCAGGAACCACCGCAAGCCCACAGCTTGACCCGATGTAGTCCGGCGCTGGCAGTTCCTCAGTCAAACAACGCCTCGAAGCCTCCGGTGGGCTCGAAGCGATTGTTCCGGTAATGCAGGCGCGTCGGGCCGGGAAGCGCGCGCTCGGACACCGGATGCCGCTCGTCGCCCGGGTAGCAGAGCACGCGCATGCCGTCCTGGTCGAACGGCTCGGGCTGGATCAACGGCGGCCGCCGGCTGGCCGCCTGCGCCAGGACGCTCGCAACGCAGTCCTGATGCGAAAGGTGCACCAGGCTCATGATCTGCGGCGGGGCCAGTTCAATGGCGCGGTCCCAGTACTGCCGCAACGCCTGGCGCGGAGACAGCCAAACGCTCTCGGTCGCTTCGTGGTTGTCGTGGCTGGCCTGCTGCCCCGGCGGCACGGCAGCGACGAAGAAGCGGGTGTCGAAGCGCTTGCTGCTGACCGACGGCACCCGCGGTGTGATCCAGCGCGCCCATGGCTGCAGTCGGCTTGCGTTCAGGCGCAAGCCGAGACTGGCGATGGCTTCATCGAAGGCGAGTCCCTTGCGCAGCAGCGCCGTGGCCTGCGCGGCGATGGCGCTGTCGGCACCCTCCGCGTACAAAACGCCGGTCTCCTCGAATGCCTCGCGTACCGCCGTGACGAACATGCCCGCCGCCGTGAGCGCATCGAGATCGGGCTCGCCCAGCTGCGCGCGCAGGCGCTCCGGGTGTTCATCGAGGCGGGTTGCCATGTCCAGCAACGCATCGCCGGAATCGACCTTGCCACCCGGAAACACATAGGCGCCGCCCAGCACGTCGGACAGGCCATGGCGCTTGATCAGGAAGACCTCGAGCCCGGCGGGCGCGTCACGCAGCATGACGACGGTGGCGGCGGCGCGGACCGGGCCGGTGACCACCGCAGTGTTGAGTTCCATGCGCCAAGGCTAGCAGAGCCAGGCGCCGCACCGCTTACGGCCCGGTTGCGGGCGCGGGGCTGTTGCCTGAAGTCTGCCGCGCGATCCGGCTGAGGATCAGCTGGCGCGTGGCCAGGACTTCGCTTTCGAACGGGCCGTGGCTCTGGAGCGCCTCGTCGATCTGCAGCAGCGCCTCACCGTTGCGGCCCTGGTCCGACAGCGTCTGCGCCAGGTTGTTCATGGCGACGGTGGACTGCGGATGCCGGTGCAGAGCCTGGCGCAGTACCAGCGCCGCTTCGAGCAGCGCGCCGCGCTGGTGGTGCTGATTGGCCAGTCCGATGGCAGCCGGCAGGTTGTCGGGCCAGCGCTCGAGCGCCGCCGCGTAGCCGGCGATGGTGGCTTCGCGGTTGCCCGAGCGCTCCAGTCCCACCATCGCGTCGATCCAGCCGGTTTCCGTGGCGGTCACCGGAATGCGCTCCGGCGGCGTGACCACCATCGCCCAATAATGGCTCTTGATCCAGCTGCGCTCGAACGCGGTGAACGGCATCACCAGCCGCTGGTCGGTGCCCGAGCGCAGGTACAGGTCGCCGCGGTCGTAGTCGAAGCCGACCAGCACCGCGTAGTGCCACTGGGTGAAGAATTCGCCGACGTCCTGCAGCATCACCACCGGGTTGCCGGCCGCCACCTCGCGCAACACGTCCGCGTAGCGAGGCGCCAGCAGGTAGCCAACCCGCCCCCAGCGACGGGGCGCGGCAAGCATCTCGACCTGCAGGCTGCCCTGGCGCGCCGGCAGGTAGATCTGGCGTTCCAGCGGTTCGGGCGTCACGGCGATGCCGGTGTGCGACAGCACAGTGGCCATAGCGGCCGGCCCGCACTGGTTTTCGAGTTGCGGAAAGAACGGCACCGAGGCAATCTCCGTGCGCAGCGGCACGCTCTCGGGCCAGCCGGTGCGCAGGCTCATGGTCTGCGGAACCAGCTGCGCGCAACCTGCCAACACAATCGCGGCCGCGCAACAGGCAAGGCCCGCGATCAGGCGGGCCCCGGAGGCGAACGCAGCGGGCCCGCTGCCCGCATGCTGCTTACTTGCGGAAAGCAAAGTACCAGATCAAGCCGGCGATGATGATGACAGCCAGCCATCCGCCCGCGTTCAGGCCGGCGCCGGCCGGTGCCGTTTGCATGTCGCCAGCCAGTTGCTGGACTTCCTTGTCGGTCATCGCGGCGACGCGCTCACGGGCCATCGCCGGGTCGATGCCCTGGGCCTGCAGTTGCGCGGCCGTTTCGGCGCGGTCCAGGACGCTCATCACCATGCTGCGCTGGGCCGTGGCGCCACTGCCGGCCGCCGCCTGTTCGGTTCCGATCATGCCGGCACCGGCCGTCTGAAACGACAGCGCCAACAACGACACGACAAGGACGCGGCAAGTGTTTTTCTTCAACGAGATCATCTTCAGGCTCCTAGGTTTGCAAGTGGGTGGAAAGCAGATCAGCGCTGCCGCCAAAAAAAACCGGACGTCGCGCGTGGTCAATATACGCCGCTGCGGGCGACTTGTGTCAAACCTGTTGCGCTGCCGGAACCAGCCTGACAAACCGGTACAAAGAAAGAGGCACTGACGCGGCGCGCCGATGGATTCCTACAACGGACCAATTGCACGGCGTGCCTAATGCGGTTTATTTTCAGGAGAAACACATGCTCAAGATGATCGCGCTGGCGGCGCTTGCCGCTCTCGTGACAGCCTGCGCCGGTCCGGCGCCCGGTGTGACCGGCGACCCGCTGAAAGACAAGCGTGGCTCGACTGCCAGCGGCGAGTCGACCGCCGCCGACCTCGGCTTCCACGGGCCGGCGTACCGCGAGAAATCCCCCGACGGGCCGAATTGAGCCGGAGGCCGGCGCCCGCGGCAAAATAGCGCGGATCGCAACGACGCCCGAAAGCCAGACGCATGACTCTGCTCGACACCATCGACAAACAAACCGGACCCAACCCGCGCGCCACCGTGATCGTGCTGCACGGGCTGGGTGCCGACGGCAACGATTTCGTTCCCGTGGCGCAGGAGCTGGACCTGGCGCTGGCCGGCGACGTACGCTTTGTGTTTCCGCATGCGCCGGTGATCCCGGTCACCATCAACGGCGGCTATGCGATGCGCGCCTGGTACGACATTCTGGGCGCGGACCTGGTCCAGCGTGAAGACGAAGCCGGCCTGCGCAGCTCGCTGGCGCAGGTGGAGGCGCTGATCGAGCGCGAGCAGGCGCGCGGAATTCCGTCTGCCCGCATCGTTCTTGCCGGCTTTTCGCAGGGCTGCGCGATGGCGCTGCTGACCGGCCTTCGGCACCGTGAACGGCTGGGCGGGATCGTGGGCATGTCCGGCTACCTGCCGCTGGCGGCGACGACCGCCGCCGAGCGCCACGACGCGAACGTGTCGACGCCGGTGTTTCTGGCGCACGGCCAGATGGATACGGTGGTGCCGCTGGTCCGCGCGGTTGCTTCACGCGATGCGCTGAAAGCCCTGGGCTACGAGGTGGAATGGCATGAATACCCGATGGCCCATTCGGTCTGCACCGAGGAAATTGCCGACCTCAGCCGCTGGCTGGTCGGCGTGCTTGGACGCTCTTAGCCCGGCGCGCCCGGCACTTCGCCGGCCACTTCGTCCCGCCGGATGCTGTCGCGGTCGCGGTGGTGGCTATGCGCCTTGCCCAGCGCATGGTCCAGGGCGTGCAGCAGCTTGCGCGCGGCGCCGCGGAAAGCTTCGTCCTGGCTGGCTGCGTGGTGGTTCACTGCCACCGGCTGGTGGTGCGCCAGGCGCGCTTCCATCATGCAGCGCTTGTCGGCGGCGCCCGACTTGCCGCCGTTCTCGTCGCTCAACTGCACCTCGATGCGGGTGATGTCCTGCTGGAAGCGCTCGAGCGTTTCCGTGAGGTGCTCGCTGGCCCAGCGCTGCAGCGATTCCGAATTTTCTGCGCCGTTGCCGGTGTTGACATGAATTTGCATGGAGGGTCCTTTCTCTGGAACGACCTCAGTCTGCGTCCGTCAGGTCCAGCACGGCGTAGGACGTTGGCGGCTTTCGCTCAGGCCGGCTTTTTCTTTTCCTTGCCGCGCGGCAGCACCGTGGTGGTGGGCGGCATCGGACGGTCCGAAGCGAGCTGCTTGGGAGGAGCGTTGTCCTTCTTCGGCTTCTTGTCCATCTTGTTGCTGCGTTGTTCGCCTTTTGCCATGGTCGTCTCCGGTCGTTTGTTGATGAAAATTCACTTGTTGCGGCGCAGCGCCCACTGGGCCAGAAAGGCGATGCCAAGAACCAGTGCGAACCACCCGACCACAGACGATCCGCCCACCGCTTGTGCGAATCCCGGCGCGTGGATGAACGCCGGCGACACGAGCACGGCCAGCCCCAGGAAACACAGGAGCAGTCCCTTGATCAGCAGGTCCTTGCGGGAATTTTTTGCATCGGTCGCCATGGCGCCGATTCTGCCACCATGCCGCGCTGCCTCTCTGGCGGAAGCCGTGCGCAAGCAGGAAACACGCAAAGATGTTAACTTCCGCCCCATTACGACCCCGGCGCACCAGACATTCCCATGAGCAGCTTGCAAGACGCCCTTGAATCGCTGGGCTCCGAACGCCTTCGCGGCATCCGCCGCGGGATCGAGAAGGAGAGCCTGCGAGCCACCGGTTCCCACTTGGCGGTGACCCCGCATCCGGCTACGCTGGGCTCGGCGCTGACCCACCCGCATATCACCACCGACTACAGCGAATCGCAGGTCGAACTGATTACCGGCGTTCACGCGTCGCCCGAGACCTGCCTCGAAGAACTGCTGCACATCCACCAGTTCACTTACCGCTCGATCGGCGACGAGACGCTGTGGGTCTCCAGCATGCCGTGCCGGCTGCCCGCCGACGAGACGATCCCGTTCGGCCGTTACGGCTCGTCCAACGTGGGCCGCGCCAAGAGCGTCTATCGGATGGGACTGGCCAACCGCTACGGCCGCCGGATGCAGACGATTTCCGGCATCCACTACAACTGGTCTCTGCCGGGCGTGGGCAACGAAGAATATTTTGCGCTGATCCGGAATTTTCGCCGCCACGCCTTCCTGCTGCTGTACCTGTTCGGCGCGTCGCCGGCGCTGTGTTCGAGCTTCGTCGCGGGCCGCCAGCACGAGCTGCAGCCGATCGGCGAGGGCACGATGTACCTGCCGCACGGCACCTCGCTGCGGATGGGCCGGCTGGGCTACCAGAGCGACGCGCAGGCCAGCCTGGCGGTCAGCTACAACAGCCTGGACGGCTATGCCGCCTCGCTGCACGGCGCGCTCACCCAGCCCTATCCGCCGTACGAGGCAATCGGTGTCATGGGTCCGGGCGGCGAGTACAACCAGCTCGCGATCAGCCTGCTGCAGATCGAGAACGAGTTCTACGGCACCATCCGGCCCAAGCGCGTGATCAAACCCGGTGAGCGGCCGCTCCACGCGCTGCGCGAACGCGGCGTCGAGTACGTCGAGGTGCGGCTGCTGGACCTGAACCCGTTCGTTCCGGTGGGCATTACGGCGCCGACGCTGCGCTTCATCGACATCTTCCTGCTGCACTGCCTGCTGGCCGACAGCCAGCCCGACTCGCCGCAGGAAATTGCGGCACTGGGCCGCAACCAGCACAAGACTGCGGCCTATGGGCGCCAGCCTGGGCTGGCACTGGAGCACGGCGACGGCGAGATCGCACTGACCGAGTGGGGTTCGCAGCTTCTGGCCGAATTCGCACCGATCGCCGCGGCGCTGGACACCACCCACCAGACCACCGATTACAGCGATGCCTTGCGTTCGGCGCACGCTCTGTTGGACGATCCCGCGCTGCTGCCGAGCGCGCGGGTGCTGGCGGTGATGGAGCAGGACTTCGGCAACTCGTTCCCGGGCTTCGCCCGCGCACAGTCGGAACAGACCCGGGCCAAGCTGCTGGCGCTGCCGTTCAGTGCCGCAAAGCAGGCCCGGTTCGAGGCGCTCAGCGCTCAGTCGCTCCGCGACCAGCGGGCGATCGAGGCGGCAGATACGGTGCCGTTCGAAACCTACCGTCAGCAGTACATCGCACCGGAACGGCTGGGCCTGGGCCGGACCCCAGTGGCGCCGACCCTGGTCGCGGTCTGAGCGCCAAAGGCCGTTCTCGGTTACAATGTAAGCTTCGATGGCGCAGGCGATCGAACGTGCCGACAACAAGATTCGAGGCGCCTGAAGTCTTTACTGCGCACGCGTCTCACGGGCCATCCCAAGGTCTTGCGCCGGTCCCGCCAAAGCCGGTCTTGCTTCCATGACGCAGCCCCGGCCCTCCTTGCGAGGCCATGTCACCGGGTTCGATAAGCGCTGGCCCGCCAACACGGGCTTCCAGAAGACATTGCGGCGGCGTACGGCGCCCCGCACGACAGTTTCAATGAACCAGAACAATGACAACATCACGGTGGGCAGGTACCTCGTCTCGCCCATCACCAAGGCACTGGCGGACGGCTGGTATGCCTGCTCGGTCTCCATCCGCTCGGGCGCCAAGGGCGGCAGCGCGAGGCACGACCGCGTGCTGCGCCTGACCCGCCTGTTCCGCTGCGAGATCGCCGCGGCCAGCCACGCCACGGCCGAGGGCCTGCAGTGGATCGGCCAGCGCCACCCGGCCATCCAGGGCGCCGCAGCCGCGGCGTTCTAACCAGAACAGGAGAACGCATGGCAAAGGAAGAACTGATCGAAATGAAGGGGCACGTCGACGAAGTGCTGCCCGACTCGCGCTTTCGCGTGACGCTCGAAAACGGCCACCAGGTGATCTGCTACACCGGCGGCAAGATGCGCAAGCACCACATCCGCATCATCGCCGGCGACAACGTGTCGCTGGAAATGTCGCCGTACGACCTGACCAAGGGCCGGATCACGTT
>JACMQP010000401.1 GCA_014376915.1 Ramlibacter sp. | reverse complement strand
GATGTCGATCTTGCCGACCAGCGCCGAGATGTCCTGGTTGTTCTCGTCGCCCGGCTCGGTCTTGGCAATGCCGACCTGCTTGAGGATGGACGGGTACCGCTTGACGACCTTGAACTTGCGGATGTCGCCCCCGAACTCCTCGAGCCGCTTGACCGCCCACGGCGACATCACGCGCTGCAGGTAGCGCGGCGCGATGCCGTACTGCTGCTGCATCAACGGCGCATCTTCGGCGTTGTTGAAAAGCCCCAGCGGCGATTCGTTCACCGGCGAGCCCTTGATGGCGTAGAACGGGACTTGCTCCATCAACTGCTTGAGGCGCTCGGCGATCGACGACTTGCCGCCGCCGACGGGGCCCAGCAGGTAGAGGATCTGCTTTTTTTCTTCCAGTCCCTGGGAGGCGTGCCGGAAGCAGGAGACCACCTGCTCGATCGGTTCTTCGAGGCCGTAGAAGTCTCGAAAGGCGGGATAGATGCGCACCACCTTGTTGCCGAAGATGCGCGACAGCCGGGGATCGTGCCGGGTGTCGATCACCTCGGGCTCGCCGATCGAGGCCAGCATCCGCTCGGCTGCCGTTGCGTAGACCAGAGGATCCCTCTTGCACGCGTCGAGGTATTCCTCGAGCGACATTTCCTCCTCGCGCGTCTGCTCGTACCGGGCCAGAAAATTCCGAACTACATCCATGGAACCTCCTTCAAAACGGATGGGTGCATCGTTGCAACAATCAGCCATTCCAATCTTCACTCTAACGCACCTTGCCTCGATCGGGGAGACACTTGCGTGCAAGTGGAAATCTGGCTTCACTGTAGGTTAACGGTAGATAAAAACAAGAGGCTGTAGTTCCTAGGGGAAAGCGTGTGTGCGCCTCTTGACTGCTGGCGCGTTGAGTGTCCGGGCCGAGCCATGGCATGCTTGCGGCATGAACCGCATCGCACGCCTTATCGCCCTGAGCGCCCTGCTTGCCCTCGCTGCCGCGAGCTGGGGCGCCACGCCGGCGGAGCCGCAGCTGCGAGTCGGCTCCAAACGCTTTACCGAGTCCTACATCCTGGCGCAGCTGATGGCGCAGAGCGTGGAGCGCGCCACCGGACAGCGGCCCGAGGTCCGGCAGGGCCTGGGCAACACCGCCATCGTGTACGCGGCACTGCGCTCGGGCAACATCGACCTGTACCCTGAGTACGCTGGCACCATCGCACTGGAAATCCTCAAGAACCCGCGGCCGATGACGCTGGAGCAGATGAACGCGGCGCTGGCGCCGCTGGGGCTCGGCGCGGCCATTCCGCTGGGCTTCAACGACGGCTACGCGCTGGCGATGCGCGCCGGCGATGCGCAGCGGCTGGGCGTGGCCACGCTCAGCGACCTGGCGCGGCACCCGCAGCTGAGGCTGGGGCTATCCAACGAGTTCATCGGCCGCGCCGACGGCTGGGCCGGCCTGGCGCAGCGCTATGCCTTGCCCCAGCAGCCGACCGGGCTCGACCACGGCCTGGCCTACGACGCGGTCGTAGGCAAGCAGGTCGACGTGATCGACATCTACACGACCGACGCCAAGATCGCCCACCTCGGGTTGCGCGTGCTGCAGGACGACCGCAATTACTTCCCGCGTTACGACGCCCTGGTGCTGTACCGGCTGGAGGTGCCGCAGCGCTTTCCGGCGGCCTGGGCCGCGCTGCAGACGCTGCAGGGCCGGGTCGACGAGGGCGCCATGATCGCGATGAACGCGCGGGCCGAGCTCCAGAGCGTCGCCTTCGACGCGATCGCGCGCGATTTCCTGGCTGCCGCGTCGGCCGCTGCAGCGCCAGCGAGCGCGCCGCCAACCGTTGCTGGCCGCGGCTTCATCGACAAGCTGTTCGGGCCCGACCTGGGACGGATCACGCTGCAGCACCTGGCGCTGGTAGCGCTGTCGGTCGCGGCGGCGGCAGTGGTCGGCGTGCCGCTGGCGGTGTGGGCGTTTGCCCGGCCACGCTGGCGCGGCGGACTGATGGCAGTCGCCGGCCTGCTGCAGACCGTGCCTTCGCTGGCGCTGCTGGCCGCCCTGATCGGCCTGACCGGGGCCATCGGCGCGGTGCCGGCGTTGCTGGCGCTGACGCTGTACGCGCTGCTGCCGATCATGCGCAACACGGTCACCGGCCTCGCTGAAGTCGGCGAGGGCATCCGCCAGGCCGGCACCGCGCTGGGCATGACGCGCGCCCAGCGGCTACGGCATGTGGAACTGCCGCTCGCGCTGCCGACGGTCGTGGCCGGCATCCGCACCGCAGTCGCGATCGCCATCGGCACGGCGACCATCGCCGCGTTCATCGGCGCCGGCGGCTATGGCGAGCGCATCGTCACCGGCCTGGCACTGAACGACCGCGAGCTGCTGCTGGCGGGTGCCCTACCCGCCGCCGCGCTCGCGCTGCTGTGCGAAGTGCTGTTCGAAGTGCTGGAACGGCGCATGCGACGCGGACGCGCCGCGCCCGAATAGATTGCGATACCCTGGATGAAGACGTTGCGGAACCCGCGCTTGAACAGCTGGGTGCACAGGGTCGCGACGCTGGCGTTGCGCAGCAGCTCGCGGGTTCCTCCGGAAAGCCTGGTCTTCGGAAAGGTTCAGTGGATCTCGGGCTCGCCGCCGCTGGCGGCCTGCGCCGTTTCGGGCGCGAGAAAGTCGAAGTCGCAGCCGGTATCGGCCTGCTGAATGTGCTTGAGGTACAGCACGCCGTAACCGCGACTGAACTTCGGCACCGGCGCCGTCCACGCGGCCTGGCGCCGCGCCAGTTCGGCCGCATCGACCAGCATGTCGAGGCGGCGCGCCTCAACGTCCAGGGCGATCACGTCGCCGTCGCGCACCAGCGCCAGCGGTCCGCCAACATGCGACTCGGGCGTGACGTGCAGCACGCAAGCGCCGTAGCTGGTGCCGCTCATGCGCGCGTCCGAGATCCGCACCATGTCGCGCACGCCCGCCATGAGCAGCTT
>JACMQP010000051.1 GCA_014376915.1 Ramlibacter sp. | reverse complement strand
GCGCGTGGGCCTGCTTCGCCGCCTTCGCCGTGTTCTGGACCTGGGTGGTGCGGCGCTCCCACACGGCCAGCATGCAGCGCGTGCTGCTCGGATTCGTCGCCCTGCCGATCGCTTTCTTCGTGCTGCTGATCGGGATCGGGCCGTTGCCGTTCGTCGCACCCACCCGCTGGGGCGGACTGCTGCTCACGCTGGTGGTCACCCTTGCCACCTTCGCCACCGCCCTGCCGCTGGGGCTGGCCCTGGCGCTGGGGCGCCGCTCGCGGCTTCCGGTCGTGCGCTGGCTGTGTGCCACCTTTGTCGAAAGCCTGCGGTCGGTGCCGCTGCTGGCCGTGCTCTTCATCGCTGCGACGCTGCTGCCGATGTTCCTGCCCAGGGGCCTGGACATCGACCTGTTCAGCCGCGCCCTGGTGGCATTCGCGCTGTTCAACGCCGCGATGGCGGCCGAGGTGTTTCGCGGCGGCCTGCAAGCCATCGGCCGCGGCCAGCTCGAGGCCGCGACCACGGTCGGCCTGAGCGACTTCGCTGCGTTGCGGCTGGTCGTGCTCCCGCAGGCCGTCACGGCGGTGGTGCCGGCGCTGGTGAACATCATGATCGCGGTCATCAAGGAAACCACCTTGCTGTCGGTGATCGGCGTCAACGACCTGCTGGGCGCGGTGGAAAATGGCGCAAAGTCGCCCGATTGGGTCGGGGAGTCCAACATCCTGACGTCCGGCCACGTCTTTCTCGCCGTCGTTTATCTTGCAGTCTGCTACAGCCTGTCGCGCTTCAGCCGCCGGCTGGAGACCAGGCGCTGAATGCCCTCGCATCTTCCATGACTCATTCTTCTCCGGTATCGGGCGACCCAGTGGTGCAGATGCACGGCATCAACAAGTGGTACGACCGCTACCACGCACTGCGCGACATCGAACTGCAGGTGGCGGCCGGCGAACGGATCGTCATCTGCGGGCCGTCCGGTTCAGGCAAGTCCACCCTGGTGCGCACCGTGAACCTGCTCGAACCGTTCCAGCAGGGCCGGCTGCAGGTCTGCGGCGTCGAGGTCGGCGCCGATGAAATCACGCGCGCCGCCCGGCTGGCGGTGAACCGGCGGGTCGGCATGGTGTTCCAGCAGTTCAACCTGTTTCCGCACATGACGGCGTTGCAGAATCTGACGGTGGGTCCGGTTTGGGGCGGCGGCGTGAGCCGGCGCGAAGCCCATGAGCGCGCCATGCACTACCTGGAGCGGGTGGGGCTGCTGGACCAGGCCGACAAGCATCCGGCCCAGCTCTCCGGCGGCCAGCAGCAACGGGTGGCGATCGCCCGCACCCTGTGCACACGGCCGCAGGTGGTGCTGTTCGACGAACCGACGGCGTCGCTCGACCCCGAAATGGTCAACGAGGTGCTGCAGACGATGGAGAGCCTGGCCGCGGAAGGCATGACGATGATGATCGTCACGCACGAGATGGGGTTCGCGAGGAGGGTCGCCGACCGGGTGATCTTCATGGACCAGGGGCAGGTCATCGAGGTCGCGCCGCCCGCCGACTTTTTCGGCAATCCGCAGAGCCCGCGCCTGAAGACCTTCCTGGGCCAGGTGCTGACGCATTGAGGTCGCCGGGTCGGGCCTGCGCCGCGCCGGGCAGCGCACGCGGTACAGTGGGCGGGTGAAAAATCACCTGCTTCCCTCCCTCACGCTGCTGCTGGCGGCCTGCGGCCAGTCCGGCGCCGAACAGATCGGCGAAGTCGACACCGTCTTCAAGCTGATCGGCCCCGACCACAAAATCGTGGTCGACGCCTATGACGATCCAAAGGTGTCCGGCATCACCTGCTATGTGTCGCGCGCCAAGACGGGTGGCATCAAGGGCGCCTTCGGTCTCGCCGAGGATCGGGCCGAGGCCTCGATCGCCTGCCGCCAGACCGGCCCGATCGCCTTCACCGCCGGCAAGCTGGACAAGCAGGAAGAAATGTTCAACGAGCGCATCTCGCTGGTGTTCAAGAAACTGCGCGTGATCCGCATGGTGGACGCCAAGCGCAATGCGCTGGTGTACCTGACGTATTCGGACCGGGTGATCGAAGGCTATCCGCAGAACAGCGTCACCGCCGTGCCGCTGCCCGCCGGCACCGTCCTGCCGCTGAAGTGACCGGCTGCCGCCTCCAGCGCGGCATGTTTCAGTGCGGCGCGCCGGCGCAGGTGGCCATCAAAGAATGACACCGCGAGCGCAACGATGACATCCACGTCCTTCAGTGCCCTGATCAGCGAGGTCGGGGCCGCCTCCTTCTTGCCGGCCAAGCTGCTGCCGCTGAACGCCGGCCTGCCCGAGGGCTTCGTGCAAGGAGTTTTCCATGGCTGAAACCCGCGACCCGTCGACCTTGCCCTACGCGGGCATCCGCGTCGTCGAGTTCACGCACATGGTGATGGGTCCGACCTGCGGCATGGTGCTCGCCGACCTCGGCGCCGAGGTGATCAAGATCGAGCCGGTCGCGGGCGACAACACGCGCCGGCTGCTCGGCTCCGGCGCCGGGTTTTTCGCCATGTTCAACCGCAACAAGAAGAGCGTCGCCCTCGACCTGCGGACGCCCGAGGGCAAGGAAGCGGCGCTGCGGTTGATCGCCACTGCCGACATCGTCAGCGAGAACTTCAAGCTTTCCACGATGAAGCAGCTGGGCCTGGACTACGACGCGCTGCGCAAACTCAACGAGCGACTGATCTACGTCAGCCACAAGGGCTTCCTGCCCGGTCCGTACGACCATCGCACCGCGCTCGATGAAGTGGTGCAGATGATGGGCGGCCTCGCCTACATGACGGGCCGGGCCGGCGACCCCTTGCGCGCCGGCACCAGCGTCAACGACATCATGGGCGGCATGTTCGGTGCCATCGGCGCCATGGCGGCTCTGGCCCAGCGCGAGAAGACCGGCAAAGGCCAGGAAGTGCAGAGCGCGCTGTTCGAGAACAACGTCTTCCTGGTGGCGCAGCACATGATGCAGTTCGCCGTCACCGGCAAACCGGCCGACCCGATGCCCAGCCGGATCTCGGCCTGGGCGATCTACGACGTCTTCACGGTGCAGGGCGGCGAGCAGATCTTCCTGGCTGTGGTCAGCGACACCCAGTGGGCGATCTTCTGCAAGGCCTTCAGCCTGGACGCCCTCAGGGGCGACCCGCGCCTGGCCACCAACAACGACCGGGTGCGGGCTCGCGAGTGGCTGATCCCGTTGCTGCGCTCGCAACTGGCCGACCGCAGCGCCGCCGATCTGAGCGCCGTGTTCGAGAAGAACGGCCTGCCGTTCGCACCGATCACGCGACCGCAGGACCTGTTCGACGACCCGCACTTGAACCGTACCGGTGGCCTCGCGCCACTCACGCTGCCGGACGGGCGCGAAACCCGCGTGCCGCTGCTGCCGCTCACGCTCGATGGCGCGCGTCCCGGACTGCGCCTGAACCCGCCGCGGCTCGGGGAGCACACCGAGGCGCTTTTGCGCGAGGTCGGCTACAGCGACGCGGACATCGCGTCGCTGCGCGCGAACCACGTCATCGCGGACCTTTCTGCATGACCGTGCTCATTCTGCGGTGATTTTGCGATCGCGCACGATCGCGCCCCACTTGGCCGATTCCTTCTTCATGAAGTCGCTGAGTTCGGCGCGCGAAGTCGGGTGCGGCGTGAGTCCGAGTTTGGCCAGCGCGTCGCGCACGGTGGCGTCGTTCAGCACCTTGACCATTTCCTGGTTCCAGCGATCGAGCAGCGGCGCCGGCGTCTTGCCAGGTGCGACGAAGGCATACCAGTTGAGCGCTTCGAAGCCGGGGTAGCCGGACTCGGCGACAGTGGGAATGTTGGGCAGGTAGGCAGGACGGGTCGGTCCGGTGGTGGCGAGCGCCACCAGCTTGCCCGCCTCCAGTTGCGGCAACGCCGTCGGCGGCGCCGCGAAGTAACCGGTGAAGCGGCCGCCCAGCAGGTCCTGCATGGCGGGCGCGCCGCCGCGATACGGCACGTGCAGCATCTCGGTGCCGGTGCGCTGCGCGAACAACTCCCCTGCCAGGTGTGACGCCGATCCGGAGCCGGTCGAGGCAAAACTCACGGCGTCGGGCTTGGTCTTGGCCAGTGCCACGAAATCGGGCAGGTTCTTGATGCCCGAATGGGCGTTGACCACCAGCACGTTCGGGAAGTACACCCCGCCCGACACCGGCGCCAGGTCCTTGAACGGGTCATAAGGCAGCTTCATCATGTGCGGCGCGATCGTGAGCGGCCCGATCGAGCCGAGCAGCAGCATCGAGCCATCGGTCGGGCCGCTGGCGACCTGCTGGTGCGCGATATTGCCGCCGGCGCCGGCCTTGTTTTCGACGATCACGGTCTGGCCGATGTTCTCGCCCAGCTTCCTCGCGATCAGGCGTGCGGCCGCATCGGCGGCGCCGCCGGCCGCGAAGCCAACCACCAGCGTGACGGGCTTTCTGGGCGGAAAGTCCTGGGCCTGGCCGACGCTGGACAGCAGCAGGCCGGCCGCGGCGAGTGCGCTGACGTGCAGCAGATGGCGTTTGTTCATGGGGTGTCTCCGGATGACGGGTTGCTGTGGGTGCAGCAGGCGATGGTAAGTGCTGCAGGCTGGCGGCCGAACCGCTCAGTCAGTGGGGCAATCAGGCTAAACGCCATGAACCAGGCCCTGATTCGGAACCTGGTTGCAGATAATGCCCGATGGACAAACTCAAGCAGCTCGAATCTTTCGTTTCGGTCGCAACCCGCGGCAGCCTGACCGCCGCAGCCAGGGCCGAAGGTGTGGCGCCGGCGATCATGGGACGGCGGCTCGATGCGCTGGAGGAGCGGCTGGGCGTCAAGCTGCTGGTGCGCACCACGCGCCGCCTCAGCCTGACGCACGAGGGCAGCGCTTTCCTGGAGGACTGCCAGCGGCTGCTGGCGGATTTCGCCAATGCCGAGGCCAGCGTCAGTGCGGGAGGGGTCAAGGCCAGCGGCCATCTGCGGATCACCGCGCCGGCCGGTTTCGGCCGCCGCCACGTCGCGCCGCTGGTGCCGCGCTTTCGCGAGCTGCATGGTGACGTCACGATTTCGCTCAACCTGAGCGACCGGGTGGTCGACCTTGCGGGCGAGGGCTTCGACTGCGCGGTGCGGGTCGGCGACCTGCCGGATTCGTCGCTGGTGAGCGTGCGGCTGGCCGACAACCGGCGCCTGTGCGTGGCGACGCCGGCCTACCTGGCAAAGCACGGCACGCCTGGCCACCCGAGCGAGCTGGCCCGCTTCGCCTGCCTGACCTTGTCGAGCGATGCTTCGCAGACCCGGGGCTGGGCGTTCCGGGTGCCGCGCAACGCCAAGGGCGAGGAGCTCATCCACTTCAAGCCGGCCGGTCCGCTCGACTGCTCCGACGGCCAGGTGCTGCACGACTGGTGCCTGGGCGGCTGGGGCATCGCCTGGCGCAGCACCTGGGAGGTGGAAAGCGAGATCGCCGCGGGCCGGCTGCTGCAGGTGCTGGCCGAATTTGCGGCCCCGGCCAACGGCATCTACGCGGTGTTCCCGCAGCGCAAGCACCTCCCGCTGCGGGTGCGGCTGTGGATCGACTTCCTCAAGCACAGTTACGGCCAGACGGAATTCTGGAACGCCGGCTGAATGAAAAAAGCCCCGCGCTGCGGGGCTTCTGGCTGGGGTGGAAGGCCTTATGCCTTCAAGCACTCGCTCATAAACTTCTTGCGCTCGTCGCCCTTGAGGGTCTTGGCTTTCTGGTCGGCGTTGCAGGTCTTCATCCTGGTTTGCTGCGCCGTCGCGGCCGGCTTGGCGTCGGCGGACAGGCATTCCTTCATGAACGCCTTGCGCTCATCGCCTTTGGAGGCCTTGGCCTTGGGATCGGCGTTGCAGCTCTTCATCTTGCTCTGCTGCTCGGTCGGGGCCTTGGCGGCGCTGGCACCCGCCATGGGCGCGCCCGTGTGGGCGGCGGCGAAAGCGCCGCCAGCCGTCAGGGACAGGCCCAGAATCAGGCCCAGGGTCGACAGGATCTTGTTCATGGAATCTCCTCGGTTCACACGAATCCGGATTGGATTCCCGGTTACAACGCGGCAGGCCGACTTTGCGCTGACCGCGTTGTGGGCCGACCCGTAAAATCGAGAAATGCTCCTCGTTAAACAAGAATTGCTCGCCAGCCTGGCTGCGGGCCTGGAAAAGCTGTCGCCGGGGGCGGGCGGGAAGGCCGCTTTCGAGTCGCCCAAGGCCGCCTCGCATGGCGACCTGGCCTGCACCGCCGCGATGCAGCTCGCCAAGCCGCTCGGGCAGAACCCGCGGCAGGTGGCTGAGGCCCTGAAAGTTGAACTGCTGGCCGCGCCGGCGTTCCAGCGCTGGGTGAAGGCGGTGGAGATCGCTGGCCCCGGCTTCATCAACATCAAACTCAAGCCGCAGGCCAGGCAGCAGGTGCTGCGCGAAGTGCTCGCCGCGGGCGAGGCCTTCGGTCGCCTCCCGGCCAACGGCCAGCACCTGATGGTGGAGTTCGTCTCTGCCAATCCCACCGGTCCGCTGCACGTCGGCCACGGCCGCCAGGCGGCGCTCGGGGACGCGATCTGCAATCTGTTCGCGACCCAGGGCTGGGACGTCACCCGCGAGTTCTACTACAACGATGCCGGCGTGCAGATCGCCACGCTGGCCACCTCGACCCAGCTGCGGGCCAGGGGCATGAAGCCCGGCGATGCGCTCTGGCCCGAGCAGGCCTACAACGGTGACTACATCCAGGACATCGCCAACGACTTCCTGGCAAAGAAGACCGTTCGCTCGGACGACCGCGAATACACGGCGTCGGGCGACGTCGACGACCTGGACGGCATCCGCCTGTTCGCGGTCGCCTACCTGCGCCATGAGCAGGACCTGGACCTGCAGGCCTTTGCAGTCAAGTTCGACAACTACTTCCTCGAGTCCAGCCTGTACACCAGCGGCAAGGTCGACGCCGCGGTGCAGCGCCTGCGCGACGCGGGCAAGACCTACGAACACGACGGCGCGCTGTGGCTGAAGTCGACCGACTACGGCGACGACAAGGACCGCGTCATGCGCAAGGGCGACGGGTCTTACACCTACTTCGTGCCCGACGTCGCATACCACATCGACAAGTGGCAGCGGGGCTTCACCAAGGTGGTCAACATCCAGGGCACGGACCATCACGGCACCATCGCGCGCGTCCGCGCCGGGCTGCAGGCGGCGAACGTTGGCATTCCGCAGGGCTATCCCGAGTACGTGCTGAACACGATGGTGCGTGTGACGCGCGGCGGCGAGGAGGTCAAGCTCTCCAAGCGCGCCGGCAGCTACGTCACGCTGCGCGACCTGATCGAGTGGACCAGCAAGGACGCGGTGCGCTTCTTTCTGCTGTCGCGCAAGCCCGACACCGAATACGTCTTCGACGTCGACCTGGCGCTGGCGCAGAACAACGACAACCCGGTCTATTACGTGCAGTACGCCCATGCCCGCATCTGCTCGGTGCTGGCGGCCTGGGGCGGCGATGTCGCCACGCTCAAGGAGACCGACCTGTCCCCCCTGCAGAGCCCGCAGGCGCAGGCCCTGCTGCTGCTGCTGGCGAAGTATCCCGACATGCTGGCCGACGCGGCGCGCGACTTCGCTCCGCACGACGTCACCTTTTACCTGCGCGAACTGGCCGCGGCGTACCACAGCTACTATGCGGCCGAGCGCATTCTGGTCGACGACGAAGCGGTGAAGAATGCCCGCCTGGCGCTGGTCGCCGCGACCGCCCGGGTGTTGCACAATGGCCTGCAGGTTCTCGGTGTGAACGCACCGCAAAAAATGTGAAACAGACGACGATCAAAACTCAGCGTGGCTCCGTCATCCTCGGGATCATCATCGGTGTCGTGCTCGGGCTGGGCATCGCGCTGGCCGTGGCGGTCTACGTGACCAAGGTGCCGATCCCGTTCCTGAACAAGGGCGGGGGCCGCACGGCCGAACAGGATGCGGCCGAATCGCGCAAGAACCGCGACTGGGATCCAAACGCGCCGCTGTACGGCAAGAACCCGGCCAAGCCGCTGGCGCCCGCGCCGGGCATCATCGCTCCCGCCCCGCCGGTGGCTATCAAACCGGCAACGCCAGCCCAGGCGCCGTTCGGCATCGGCCCGTCGGCCCCCGTGGCCGACCCCAGCCTCAAGCCGCCGGCGGTGGTGGGCAACACGCCGCCCAAGCCGCCCGCAGTCGCCAAGCCTGCGACCCCCGCCAACGACCCGCTGGGCGAACTTGCGGCGGCACGCTCGTCCAATCCCGGCGCCGACCCGTTCCTTTATTTCGTGCAGGCCGGCGCATTCCGCACCCAGGAAGACGCGGAAGGGCAACGCGCCAAGCTGTCGCTGATGGGCGTCGAGGCCAGGGTCACCGAGCGCGAGCAGTCGGGGCGGCAGGTGTATCGCGTGCGGGTCGGTCCGTTCGACAAGAAGGACGATGCCGACCGCAACAAGGAAAAACTCGAAGCCGGCGGCGTGGAAACGGCCCTGGTCCGGGTCCAGCGCTGATGCGGCGCAAAGGCGCAGTGGAACCTTCCGGACGCCGGCTGCTCACAATGTTTCAAGGAGTAAATCAGACATGAACCGACGCGAGTTTTCCGTGGCCGCCGCCTGCACCGTGGCGCTTGCTTCGCTGGGGCTGCCCGGCTCGGTGCTGGCGCAGGCGCGCAAGCCCGACGAAGGCACCGACTACCTCACCCTCGACAAGCGGGTGCCGATGGACGGGCCGGCCGGCAAGATCGAGGTGATCGAGTTTTTCTGGTACAGCTGTCCGCATTGCAACGCCTTCGAGCCCAAGCTGGTGAGCTGGATCAAGAAGCTGCCGGCGGACGTCACGATCCGCCGGGTGCCGGTCGCCTTCCGCGACGACTTCGTGCCGCAGCAGCGGCTGTATTACACGCTCGAAGCGATGGGCAAGCTCGACGAGCTGCACAGCAAGGTGTTCCACACCATCCATACCGAGCGCCAGACGATCGACAAGGAAGCCACCATCCTGGCCTGGGCCGAAAAGAACGGCCTGGACCGCGGCAAGTTCCAGGAGCTGTACAACTCGTTTTCGGTCCAGACCAAGTCCCGTCGCGCGACCCAGCTGCAGGACGCATACAAGGTCCAGGGCGTTCCTGCGCTTGGCATCGCCGGCCGCTACTACACGGACGGCACCATGGCCGGCACCATGGACCGCGCCCTGCAGGTCACCGACTACCTCATCGCCGAAGCCCGCAAGGCCAAGTGACCCGGAACCGGAGTTCCTGCGAGAAGCCCGCCGCGAGCGGGCTTTTTTCTTGGCGCCGGCCCCGACCGGTACAATTTCAGCAAGATTCGTGCCCTCTATGAACCACCCCTTTGCCCTCCTGCTGGCCGGCGCGCTCCTCCTCCTCGCCAACGGCGCCGCGCTGGCGGAAAAAGCCGACCAGAACAAGCCGATGAACGTCGAGGCCGACTCGCTGCGCTATGACGACGTCAACCAGACCAGCGTCTTCACCGGCAAGGTCGTGATCACCAAGGGCACGATCGTCATCCGGGGCGCCAAGGTCGATGTGCGACAGGACCCCGCGGGCTTCCAGTTCGGCGTGGTGACCGCAGAGCCCGGCAAGCTGGCCTACTACAAACAGAAGCGCGAAGGACTCGACGAATACATCGAGGGCGAGGCCGACACCATCGAGTACGACGGCAAGGCCGACCGGGTGAAGTTCATCAAGCGCGCCGAGTTGCGGCGCCTGCGCGGCGCGGCGGTGGCCGACGAGATGACCGGCAGTCTGATCACCTACGACAACACCAGCGACGTCTTCACCGTGGACGGCGGCGCAGCGGGCGCGAGCACGGCTCCGGGCTTGCCGGGCGGACGCATCCGCGCGGTGCTGGCGCCGCGCAACACGGCGTCGGCCCCGGCGTCCGCGGCGCCGCAGCCTGCGGTGCAACTGCGCCAGAGCACCACCATCGGCGGGGAGAAAAAGTGACGGATACGGCCGTGGCCCCCGCGCCCGGCGCCGTGGCCATCAAGTCCGCCAGCCGGCTCGAGGCGCTGAACCTGCAGAAAAGCTACGGCAGCCGCCGCGTCGTCAAGGACGTGTCGCTGGCGGTGGAAAAGGGCGAGGTGGTGGGACTGCTCGGCCCCAACGGGGCCGGCAAGACCACGTCTTTCTACATGATCGTCGGCCTGGTGCGCGCCGATGCCGGCGAGATTTCGATCGACGGCCAGTCGGTGGAGCACATGCCGATCCACCGGAGGTCGCGGCTGGGTCTGTCGTACCTGCCGCAGGAGGCATCGATCTTCCGTAAGCTGAACGTCGAGGAGAACGTGCGCGCCGTGCTGGAACTGCAGCGCGACGAGCACGGCAAACCGTTCACCCGCGCCGAGATCGAGCGGCGCCTAACGCAGCTGCTGCAGGAGCTGCGGGTCGACCACCTGCGAGACTCGCCGGCCCTGGCGCTGTCCGGCGGTGAGCGTCGCCGCGTCGAGATCGCGCGCGCGCTGGCGACCCAGCCGCGCTTCATCCTGCTGGACGAGCCGTTCGCCGGCATCGACCCGATCGCCGTGATCGAGATCCAGCGCATCATCGGCTACCTCAAGTCGCGCGGCATCGGTGTGCTGATCACCGACCACAACGTGCGCGAGACGCTGGGCATCTGCGACCACGCCTACATCATCAGCGACGGCACCGTGCTGGCCAAGGGCACACCGTCGGAGATTGTCAACAACGCCGATGTCCGGCGCGTCTATCTCGGCGAACACTTCCGCATGTGAGCATGGCCTGCACGCTTGTCACTTCGTGGAGTGCTCTGTCCGAAACCGGGGGAGTGGCCCCGGTTTCACCGGTGCGTGGGGCTCTCCCGGCCAGGGGCGGCCCGTCGCCAGGAGGGTTCGCGGCTTTCCCATGAAGCAGGGTCTTTCGCTTCGCATCTCGCAGCACCTGGCGCTCACGCCCCAGCTGCAGCAATCGATCCGCCTGTTGCAACTGTCGACGCTCGAGCTGTCGCAGGAGGTCGAGCAGATGCTGGACGACAACCCGTTCCTCGAGTTGACGCAGGACGAGGCGCCGCGCGAGGAATTCGGGCTGGCGCAGGCCGACACGCCGGTGCGCGATGACGACCGGGAAACGGAGTTCGCTTCAGACTTCAGCGCCCCGGCGCCGGCCGCCGACAGCGCCTCGACGCCAAGCGAGAGCGAGCCGGCTGCCAGCCCCGAGGCGGATGCCCCGGACTGGGAGGGCGACGGCAGCACCGAGGTGGTGCCGGACGACGGCGAGTGGGGCGGCGAGGCACAGGCCAGCAGCAACAACCTCAGCGGCGGCGACCAGATGGGTGCCACCGAGCTGGCCCGCGGCCAGGAATCGCTGCAGAGTCACCTGCACCGGCAGGCGCTCTCGCTGCGCCTGTCGCCGGAGGACAGCGCCGCCCTGCGCTTTCTCATCGAGTCGCTCAACGACGACGGTTACCTCGAGGACAGCTTCGTGGAACTGGCGCGCGGCCTGGCCGGCGACGACGAAGAGCAGGTCGAGGAACTGGTGCATCGCTTCACAATGGCGCTGAGCCTGCTGCACCACCTGGAGCCGGTCGGCGTCGGCGCCCGCTCGCTGGCCGAATGCCTGACCCTGCAGCTGCGGGCCATGCAGGAGGCCGGCGTCGGCGAGGATTCGCCCTGCCACGCGGCGCTGGCGATCTGCCAGCAGCCGATGGACCTGCTCGCGCGGCGCGACGTCAAGCGGCTGGTGCAGCTGTGCGGCGCGAGCGAAGCCCAGGTCAAGACGGCCATCGGCCTGATCACGCGGTTGGAGCCCAAGCCGGGGCGGCGCTTTGTCGACGTCGAGCGCAACATCGTCGTGCCCGATGTGCTGGTCACGCGGATCGCCCGCGCCGGCCAGCCGAAGTTCCGGGTCCAGCTCAATCCCGACGTGATGCCGCGGCTGCGGGTGCAAGACATCTATGCCGGCGCGCTCAAGGCCCATAAGGGTGAGGGCCACCAGGCGCTGACGCAGCGGCTGCAGGAGGCGCGCTGGTTCATCAAGAACATCCAGCAGCGCTTCGACACCATCCTGCGGGTGTCGAATGCGATCGTCGAGCGGCAGAAGAGCTTCTTCATCCATGGCGAGCTGGCGATGCGGCCGCTGGTGCTGCGCGAGATCGCCGACGAGCTGGGGCTGCACGAATCGACCATCAGCCGCGTCACCACCGCCAAGTACATGGCGACGCCTTACGGCACCTTCGAACTCAAGTATTTCTTCGGCTCGGCGCTCGGCACCGAGACCGGCGGCAACGCCTCGAGCACAGCGGTGCGGGCGCTGATCAAGCAGTTCGTC
>JACMQP010000050.1 GCA_014376915.1 Ramlibacter sp. | reverse complement strand
TGAGACGCAGCGCTAACTGGGCCAGATCCACAGCAGCGCCGCCGTCATGGTCACATAGCGCAGGAACTTGCCGACCAGCATGTAGGCCACGCAGGGCCAGAACGGAAACTTGAGCCAGCCGGCCACGGCGCACAGTGGATCGCCGACGAGCGGCAACCACGACAGCAGGCAGGCCTTGGGACCCAGTCGCTCCAGCCATTCGAGCGCCTTCACGTGCGCTTTGAGGTGCGCGTACTTGTCGACCACCTGGTGCGCTCCGAATCCCATCCACCAGTCGAGCATGCCGCCGAGCGTGTTGCCGGCGGTGGCAACGCAGACAGCGCTCCAGAACATGTCGGGATTGAGCTTGAGCAGGCCGAACAGGATCGGCTCCGAGCCCAGCGGCAGCAACGTGGCCGAAATGAACGAGGCAACGAACAGCGTGCTCAGGCCGTACTGCGGCAGCGCCAGGAGCGCCAGGACGGAATCGAGCCAGTGTTGCATGCGCTGCCGAGTATAGGGAGCGTCATTCTGAAACCCTGTAGGCGCATGCGCACTGATTCTTTTTCCCGCAAGTTGGGGTAAGCATACAATCGTGCCTCATTTTTCAGCAGCACCGCTTTCACCTTTCATGAACATCGGCCCCCACCTCCTGACGAACAACCTGTTCGTGGCGCCGATGGCAGGCGTGACCGACCGGCCGTTCCGCCAGTTGTGCCGCCAGCTCGGCGCCGCCTATGCGGTGAGCGAGATGGTGACGTCGCGCCGCGAGCTGTGGGGCACGCTCAAGACCTCGCGCCGCGCCAACCACGAAGGCGAGCCTGGCCCGATCGCGGTGCAGATCGCCGGCACCGAAGCGGCCATGATGGCCGAGGCGGCCTTGTACAACGTCGAGCGCGGTGCGCAGATCATCGACATCAACATGGGCTGCCCGGCCAAGAAGGTCTGCAACAAGTGGGCCGGCTCGGCGCTGATGCGGGACGAGCGGTTGGCGCTGGCGATCGTGCAGGCCGTCGTCGAAGCATGCGCGCCGCACGGCGTGCCGGTGACGCTCAAGATGCGGACCGGCTGGTGCCGGCAGCACCGGAACGCCGTCGACCTGGCGCGTCGTTTCGAGGACGCGGGGGTGCAGATGCTGGCCGTGCATGGGCGCACGCGCGAGCAGGGCTACGGCGGCGAGGCCGAATACGAAACGGTGGCCGCGGTGAAGTCGGCGGTGCGGGTGCCGGTGGTGGCCAACGGCGACATCACCACGCCCGAGAAGGCGCGACAGGTGCTGGCCGTGACCGGCGCCGACGCCATCATGGTCGGACGCGCCGCCCAGGGCCGGCCGTGGGTCTTCCGCGAAATTGCGCACTTCCTGGCCACCGGCAGCCACCTGGCGCCGCCCCTTGTCAGCGAGGTGCGGCGCCTGCTGCTCGAGCACCTGCAGGACCATTACGCGCTGTACGGCGAGTTCACGGGCGTGCGCAGCGCGCGCAAGCACATCGGCTGGTACGTGAAGGCGCTGCCGGGCGGCGCGGCTTTCCGCGCGCAGATGAACCTGATCGACAGCTGCGAGGAGCAGGTGGCGGCAGTGTCCGGCTTCTTCAACCAGCTCGCCGATGAATCCGACCGGATCCCGGTAGCGATCGCCGACAACGCGCACGACGAAACGCAGGCAGCAGAAGCAGACGCATGAGCAAAAAACACATCGAAGAGTGCGTGCGCAACAGCCTGGAGGGGTATTTCCGCGATCTGCGCGGCACCGAACCCGACGGCATGTACGAGATGCTGGTGAAGGTGGTGGAAAAGCCGTTGCTGGAAGTGGTGATGGCCAAGGCCGACCAGAACCAGTCGCGGGCCGCCGAGTGGCTCGGCCTGAACCGCAATACCCTGCGCAAGAAATTGCTCGAGCACAAGCTGCTCAAATAAATAATCTTGCGGGACAGATCTTCTGCTCTGTCCGACTGACCAGAAAGCGCCCATGCACGCACTCATCTCCGTCTCCGACAAGACCGGCATCGTCGAATTCGCCCAGGCCCTGCACGGGCTGGGCGTGAAGCTCATCTCCACCGGGGGCACGGCGAAACTGCTGGCCGAACAGGGCTTGCCGGTGACTGAGGTGGCGGAACTGACGGCATCTCCCGAAATGCTGGACGGCCGCGTCAAAACGCTGCATCCCAAGGTGCATGGCGGCCTGCTGGCGCGGCGCGACCTGCCCGAACACATGGCGGCGCTCAAGCGCCACAACATCGCGACCATCGACCTGCTGGTGGTCAACCTCTATCCGTTCGAGGCGACCGTCGCCAGGGCTGGCTGCACGCTGGAAGACGCGATCGAGAACATCGACATCGGCGGTCCGGCCATGGTCCGCAGCGGCGCCAAGAACTGGAAGGATGTCGGCGTCGTCACCGACGCTTCGCAATACGAGGTGGTGCTGTCAGAGCTGAAGGCCGACGGCGCGCTGAGCCACAAGACGAAGTTCGCGCTTTCCGTCGCCGCGTTCAACCGCATCAGCAACTACGACGCGGCGATCAGCGATTACCTGTCCGGCGTCCAGGAGGACGGTGGCCGAACCTTGTTCCCGGGCCAGGCGAACGGTCGTTTCGTGAAGCTGCAGGACCTGCGCTACGGCGAGAACCCGCACCAGCAGGCCGCGTTCTACCGCGACTTGCATCCCGCGCCGGGGTCGCTGGTGTCGGCCAGGCAGTTACAGGGCAAGGAACTCTCGTACAACAACATCGCCGACGCCGACGCCGCCTGGGAATGCGTCAAGAGCTTCAGTGAACCGGCATGCGTGATCGTCAAGCACGCCAATCCGTGCGGCGTGGCCGTGGCGGCGGATCCGCTGCAGGCTTACAGCAAGGCCTTCCAGACCGATCCGACGTCGGCCTTTGGCGGCATCATCGCTTTCAACCGCACGCTCGATGCGGCGGCGGCACAGGAGGTCTCCAGGCAGTTTGTCGAGGTGCTGATGGCGCCGGACTTCACGCCCGAAGCGCTCGCCGTGTTCAGGAGCAAGGTCAATGTCCGGATCCTGCAGATCGCGCTGCCGCCGGGTGGCAGTACCGATTGGGACAACGGCCGCAATGCGATGGACGTCAAGCGGGTCGGCTCGGGACTGCTGATGCAGACGGCAGACAACCGCGAACTGGCGCTGGCGCAGCTGCGGGTGGTGACCAAGAAGCAGCCCACGCAACAGGAAATGCAGGACATGCTCTTCGCGTGGAAGGTTGCCAAGTACGTCAAATCCAACGCCATCGTCTTCTGCAAGGACGGCATGACGATGGGCGTTGGCGCCGGGCAGATGAGCCGGCTCGACTCGGCCCGCATTGCCGGCATCAAGGCGCAGCACGCCAAGCTGTCGCTGGCGGGAACGGTGGTGGCGAGCGATGCGTTCTTCCCGTTCCGGGACGGCCTCGACGCGGTGGTGGATGCCGGCGCGACCTGCATCATCCAGCC
>JACMQP010000400.1 GCA_014376915.1 Ramlibacter sp. | reverse complement strand
GTCGCTGGAGAACGATCCGGCCAACCTGCCGTTCATCACGCCGTGGGAGCGCACCCAGCATGAGGCGGCGATCCGCTTCCCGGACTTCCCCCATTTCATCGTCGAGGGCGGCGAGGGGCTGGACGCCGTCGGCTTCGCGATCCTGATCGGCTGTCGCAGTCAGAACCAGTCGCTGGAACTGAAGCGGATGGTGATCCAGAGCAAGGGTGCCGGTTACGGCCGCGCCGCTTTGCGGGTGGCCAAGAAAGTTGCTTTCGACGACCTGGGCGCGCACCGTCTGTGGCTGGACGTGAAGGCCGACAACAGCCGCGCGCAGGCGCTCTACGATAGCGAAGGCTTCGTGGTCGAGGGGCGCCTGCGCGACGCGGTGAAGGTGCCGGGCGGCTACGAGTCGCTGCTCGTGATGTCGATGCTGAAGTCGGAATTCGCCGGCCGGCGCGGGCTTGGCCTGGAGACGCACGCATGAAGATGCTGTGGGCCGCGCTCGCGCTCCTGTTCGGCCTGCTGCCACTGGCGCATGCCGACATCTACGGCTACGTCGACGACAAGGGCGTCGCACACTTTGCCGCGGAGAAGGTCGACGAGCGCTACCAGCTGTTCTTCCGCGGCGGCCAGAGCTTCGACACCAGCCAGGGCCTGAGCGCCACGCCGCCGGGCGCGGCCGCTGCGGCGGCGCCGCCGCGGCTGCTTGCCTTCATCGAGGCGTCGCCGGGTTACGGGCAGGTGCGCAAGCACCTGCGCGAAGCGTCCAGCCTGCATGGCATCGATTACGAATTGCTACAGGCCCTGATCGCCACCGAGTCGGGCTTCGACATCGACGCCATCTCGCCCAAGGGCGCGGTCGGTCTGATGCAGGTGCTGCCGGCGACCGCGGAACGTTACGGCCTTGCCGGCGACCGCAAGCAGTCGCTTGAGCGGAAGCTGGCCGACCCCCGCACCAACATCCGCGCCGGCACGCGCTACCTGAGCGACCTGATGCGGCTCTTTCCCGGCCAGCTGGAGCTGGTGCTGGCCGCGTACAACGCCGGCGAAGGCGCAGTGCTGCGTGCCGGCAACCGGATTCCGAATTACCGCGAGACCCGTAATTATGTGAAGACGGTGATGCAGCTGTACGCGCTGCTCAAGCCGGCCGGCCCGCAGCCGGCGGCCGGTGGGCGCCCACCGGTGCGGATCCGGATGGAATTGCCTGCAGGCGGAGCCGTGGGGAGAGGAAATATGCCCAACGGCCTGCCGCCGGGGCCCAACCAGGCGGCGCCCGAACGTGAATGACCGCACCGGTCAGCCTGCGGCTGGACTGCGCTGATGGGGGTCTACCTCTGCGTGGGTGCGCTGCTGATGGTGATCTGCTTCAGCGTGGTGCTCGCCAACACGTATCACGAGCGCGCGTTGCTGCTGCATGCCGGCGCGTCGGTGCTGGGGGTGCTCGCGATTGGCGCCCTGATCGGCGGCCAGCCGCGCGTGGCGGAAGCGTCGATGCTGCTGCTGCTGGCCGTCGCCGCGCTGCAGTTGCGCGACCTGGTCTCGAACGCCGGGGTGATGCGCAATCCGCAGCTTTGGCTGCTGGGCGTCGGCGGGGGGCTGCTGCCCTTGCTGGCGGTGGTCAGCATTGCGGGCTTCCACACGCTGCCGGTCGGCGTCGCTGCCTGGGCGGCGGTCACCTCACTGCTGATGCTGCGGGCCTGGCCGCAAAGCCAGCCGTGGATCCTGTGGCTGGCGACGGCCTACCTGCCGCTTCTCGCCGCCAGCGCCTGGCTCGGCTGGCGCTCGCTCGATGCCGAGCCGGCCCCGGCCCTGCCGCTCGCCGCGCTTGTCACGGCGTGGGCCGCGATGAACCACCTCGCGACCACCTGGCGCAGCCGGATGTTCAGCGAAACCCGGGCCCGCGTGTTCGCCCGCAACCGGGTCGACCCGCTCACCGGCCTGGCGACGCCGCTGGTGCTGCACGAGCGGGTGCATGCGGTGCGCAGCCTGATCCGCCGCTACGGCCACCCGAGCGTGCTGATGCTGGTCTGCGCCGAGAACCTGCCGGCGCTGTCGGCGGAATTCGGCCCGGAAGTGGCCGAGTCGGCGGTGCTGACAGCGGCCAACCGCATCCGCGAGATGCTGGGTGAGGGCGACATCGCCGCTCGCGTTTCGCATTCGCGGGTGGCGCTCCTGTGCGAGGGCGTCGGCTTGGCGGAAGGCGCGTCCAACGTCGCCAGCCGCATCCTGGTGGCGGGCCTGAAGCAGCCGTTATCGCTGGCGCCGAGCGAGTTCCTGCACTTCCGCATCGTGATCGCCCTGGTGCCTGCCTCGGACTTGCCCGCCCAAGAAATGCTGCAACGGATGTCGCACCGCATGGACACCGAGCTGCAGCTTGCAGGCGAGCGCCGGATCGTGACGCTGGCGGCGGACGAACTGGCCTGAGTTTTCTTTTCCACGATTGCTGATTCTTACCTTGCATGCAGATGGAGCACGACCTGATTTCCACCGAGAGTGACGACACCGGGCTCGACCTGGCGACCTATGCCCAGCGCGCGTACCTCGAGTACGCCCTGAGCGTGGTCAAGGGCCGGGCCCTGCCCGATGTCTGCGACGGCCAGAAGCCGGTGCAGCGCCGCATCCTGTATTCGATGTCGCGCATGGGCCTGGGCTTCGGCGGTCCTAACGGCGCCACCGGCGCCAAGCCGGTCAAGTGCGCCCGCGTGGTGGGCGACGTTCTGGGCCGCTTCCACCCGCACGGCGACCAGGCCGCGTACGACGCGCTGGTGCGCATGGCGCAGGACTTTTCGCAGCGCTATCCGCTGATCGACGGCCAGGGCAACTTCGGCAGCCGCGACGGCGACGGCGCCGCGGCGATGCGCTACACCGAGGCCCGCCTGGCCCGCATCACCAGCCTGCTGCTCGACGAGATCGACGAGGGCACGGTCGATTTCATTCCCAACTACGACGGCAGCACGCAGGAGCCCAGGCAGCTGCCGGCGCGGCTGCCGTTCACGCTGCTCAACGGCGCCAGCGGCATTGCGGTCGGCCTGGCGACGGAAATCCCCAGCCACAACCTGCGCGAGATCGCCGATGCCTGCGTCGCACTGATCAAGAACCCGAAGCTCACCGAGGACGAACTGTTCGCGATCGTGCCGGGTCCCGACTATCCGGGCGGCGGCCAGATCATCAGCCCCGCGTCGGACATCGCCGAGGCTTACCGGGGCGGGCGCGGTTCGCTCAAGGTGCGGGCGCGCTGGAAGATCGAGGAGCTGGCGCGCGGCCAGTGGCAGCTGGTGGTGACCGAGTTGCCGCCCGGTGTGAGCACGCAGCGGGTGCTGGAGGAAATCGAGGAGATCACCAACCCCAAGGTAAAGGCGGGCAAGAAGGCGCTGTCGCCCGACCAGACGCTGCTCAAGCAGACCGTGCTGGCGGTGCTGGACGTGGTGCGCGACGAATCGAGCAAGGATGCCGCCGTGCGGCTGGTGTTCGAGCCCAAGACCAGCCGCATCGAGCAGCAGGAACTGATCAACTCGCTGCTGGCCCACACCAGCCTGGAAACGTCGGCGCCGATCAACCTGACCATGGTGGGCCTGGACGGCCGGCCGGTGCAGAAGTCGCTGCGGCAGATACTCACTGAATGGATCGAGTTCCGCCAGCAGACCCTCCAGCGCCGCTCGCAGCATCGCCTCACCAAGGTCCTGGACCGCATCCACATCCTCGAGGGCCGGCAGCTGGTGCTGCTGAACATCGACGAAGTCATCGCCATCATCCGGCGCAGCGACGAGCCCAAGGCGGCGCTGATTGCGCGCTTCAAGCACAGTGATCGACAAGCCGAAGACATCCTGGAAATCCGGCTGCGCCAGCTGGCGCGGCTGGAGGCGATCAAGATCGAGCAGGAGCTCAAGGAGCTGCGCGACGAGCAGAAGAAGCTCGACGAGATCCTCGGCACCCCGGCCATCCTGCGCCGCCTGATGGTCAGGGAAATCGAGACCGATGCGAAGCAGTTCGCCGACGCCCGCCGCACGCTGATCCAGGCCGGGAAGAAGGCCGTCGCCGAAGTGAAGGTGGTCGACGAAGCGGTCACGGTGGTGGTGTCCCAGAAGGGCTGGGTGCGCGCGCGCCAGGGCCATGGGCACGAGGCAGCGAGCTTCGCCTTCAAGGCGGGCGACGGCTTGTATTCGACGTTCGAATGCCGCACGGTCGACACGCTGCTGGCGTTTGGCAGCAACGGCCGCGTCTATTCGGTGGCAGTCAGCACGCTGCCCGGCGCCCGCGGCGACGGCCAGCCGGTGACGACGCTGGTCGAGCTCGAGCCAGGCACCCACCTGCTGCACTACTTCGCCGGGGCGCCGGTCTCGTGGCTGCTTCTCAGCGGCTCGGGCGGCTATGGCTTCCTGGCCACCGTGGAGAACATGCTGTCGCGGCAGAAGGGCGGCAAGACCTTCATCAACCTCGGCGCAGGCGAGACGGTGTGCCGGCCTTCGCCGGCCAACGTGCCGCCGTCCGCTGGTGCTGCGCCGACGGCGTTGCATGCTCCCGCGACGCACGTCGCCTGCGCCTCCACCGGCGGCCGCATCCTTACCTTCGAGATCGCCGAACTGAAGCCGATGGCCAACGGCGGCCGCGGCCTGATGCTGATCGACCTGGAAGCCAGAGACACGCTGGCCGGCGCCGCCGCCTACAGCCGCAGCGTGAAGATCAGTGGCATCGGCCGCGGCGGCAAGGAGCGCGAGGAGACGCTGGAAATCCGGTCGCTGAACAACGCCAGGGCCGCCCGCGGCCGCAAGGGCAAGGCCGCGGACCTGGGCTTCAAGCCCACCGGCATCGAGCGGGTGGAATAGCGGTATCGGCAAGGCAGGCCCGCATGGAAGTCCAGACACGCTCCGCGTCAAGCGCCCTGCCGGTTCAAATGGAGGGCGGCTGCTGTGGCTAGCGGCGACGCAATGGCCACTGTCAGTCTCGCTGCGGCAGCGCCTGACGATCTTGATGCGCTGGTGGCCTTGCGGATCGACGCCATGCGCGAGAG
>JACMQP010000399.1 GCA_014376915.1 Ramlibacter sp. | reverse complement strand
TGCGGGCAACGCGGACGCACCCGCTGCGACGACTCGCGGTGGATCTCCGTGAGCGTTGCCTGCTCCCAGTTGTTCTTGCGCCGGTTGACGCTGGCGCTGACGACTTCGAAGGGCAGTGCGCCCTCGATGAACACCACCTTGCCGTCCGGACGCCGGGCCACGCCCTGCGCGTCGATGTCCAGCGCGTCCACCGTCAGCCAGCCCTCGGGCAGCGACTTCTTCTCGATTTCAATCTCTTCTGACATGCCCGATTGTCTCAGGTGCCGCTGCCGCCATTGGATCCCGGATCGAGTCCAGATGACCGCGTCAGCCCAATGCCTTCAGGTATTCGTCCCAGTGCGGCTCAGCCCGAGCCAGGCCGGCGAGCGTCTCCTTGACCATCGCGATCTCCTGCTCGTACTCGGCTTCCGTCAGACCGGCCACTTCGCTGGCGTCGTCGCGGTCGACGAAGGAGTGCACGCGGATGCCCTCGGCATTGCGGAACACGCAACTGATCGCGAGAACGCGTTGCCGGCGGAGCGGTGTGAAATCGCTCTGGTCGCGGTCCTTGCGTTCCTGCAGCCAGGCCGCATAGACCTCCGCGTCGCTGCTCTCGGGCGGCGCGGCGCGCGGGCCCCCGATATCGGGGATGGATTCGATGTCGAAGACGAGAACAGGCCGACTCATGCCGGCGCCCTAGAGCAAGGCTTCCTTGCTGATGCCGTTGCGCACCATGTGGCGCTTGAGTTTGAGCAGCGCTTCATTCTGGATCTGCCGCACCCGCTCGCGCGTCAGGCCGAGCCGATCGCTCAGTACCTCCAACGTTTCGGGATCGCGGTCGTGCAGGCCGAAACGGCCTTCCAGCACTTCCTTCTCGCGGGTGGACAGGGCATCGATCCAGTTGTTCAAGAGCCGCTCGACCTCGTGGTTCTGCGTGACGCCGGTCGGATCGACCGCGAGTTCGTCGGCCATCGAATCGCCCAGCGTGTACTCGTCTTCCGAGCGGTCCAGCGCCGCGTCGAGCGAGCGCGGCGTCTCGGCCATCGCGAGCAGCGCGGCCACCTCCTGCACATCGCGTCCGAGCAGCGCCGCCACGTCCTCCACCCGAACGCCCTCGCCCGCGAAGCCGTTGCGGGCGGCGGCGAAGGCCGGATCGTTCTCCAGCGTGCGGCGGGCGCGCAGCACCCGTTGCAGTTCGCGCACCACGTGCACCGGCAGCCGGATCACCCGCCCCTGGTTCATGACGGCGCGCTCGACCGACTGCCGGATCCACCAGGTCGCATAGGTGGAGAAGCGAAAGCCCCGCTCCGGCTCGAATTTGTCGATCGCGTGCATCAGGCCGAGGTTGCCCTCCTCGATCAGATCCGACAGCGGCACGCCGCGTCCGAGGTAACCCTTGGCGATGCTGACCACCAGCCGCAGGTTGTGCTCGATCATCGACTGGCGCGCGGCGAAGTCGCCGGCGCGCGCCCGGGTGGCGGCGGCGAATTCCTCCTGCGGCGTGAACAGCTGGGTGCGGCGGACTTCGCGCAAGTACAACGTCAGCGTGTCGCTCGATTCGCCGGCAATCTCGGCGGGGATCCCGTGCGGGTTCGGCTCGGCGGCAGCCTCGTCGTCGTCGACCACCATCACGCGCGATGACACAGCTGCGTTCTCATGCGCATCCGGAACTGCCTTGGTGCTGTTTCCGTTGCGCTTTTTCATGCCTACCTCGGCAGGTACCTGGAAGGATCGACCGGCTTGCCCTGCTTGCGGATCTCGAAGTGCAGCTTGACGCGATCGGCGTCGCTGTTGCCCATCTCGGCGATCTTCTGGCCCTTGCGCACGTTCTGGTCTTCCTTCACCAGCAGCACCTGGTTGTGGGCATAGGCCGTCAGGTAGGTGTTGTTGTGCTTCAGAATGATCAGGTTGCCGTAGCCGCGCAGGCCCGCGCCGGCATAGACGACGCGGCCATCGGCCGAGGCGAGCACCGGGTCGCCGGCCTTGCCGCCGATGTCCAGACCCTTGTTGCGGGATTCATCGAAACCGGCGAGCACCGTCGGTGCGCCTGCGGTAGGCCAGCCCCACGGCACTTCGTCGTCGGCGGCCGCTGCATCCGGGGCACGGCCGGCAACCGCGGGCGCGGGCAGCGTCCCGCCCGGCCTCGCCTCGCTGGCTCCTTGCGCCGGCAACAGTGCAGTGCCGGAAGCCGGCGTGACGGGACGCACCACCGCGACCTCGGCCGCACCGGCCGGCGGCGCGACGCGCAGCTGCTGCCCGACTTCGATCACGTTCGGGTTCTCGAGGTTGTTCCAGCGCACCACGTCGCGCCAGTTCTGGCCGGCTTCCAGCGCGATGCGGATCAGCGTGTCACCGGGCCGCACGGTGTAGTAGCCGGGCTTGCCGGCGTTTGACCCGCTGTCCTGCGGCGCGGCGGCAACTCCGGGTGGGCGCACGGACTGCGCAGCGACGGCCGGCGCCTGCGCGCGGGCGCCCTGGCTTCGGTCTTCCACCGGGGCCGGCGCGCGCAAACGGGTGGAGCTGCAACCGGCCAGCACAACGGCGGCCAGCAACATCAGCATCCAGTTGCGACAACGGCTCATGGATTGGGGCATTCGTCTCTTTCGGTCAAGCAATCCCCGATTTTAGGGGGACAAAGTGAACCGCCTCAAGGACAGTTTGTTTCAATTCACGCGGCGTTTTCTCCAGCACCACCAGGGCCTGCTGGCCGCTCGCCGTCTGGGTCGGCGCGATGATGCGGCCGCCGATCGCCAGCTGATCAATCCACGCCTGCGGCACTGCTTCCCCACCGGCCGCGGCGATGATGCCAGCGTAGGGCGCCCCCTTGGGGTAACCCGCCATGCCATCGCCAAACAGCAGGTGCACGTTCGCGAGGCGGAAGGCGCGCAAGTTCTCGCGAGCCTTGTCATGCAGCCCGCGCAGGCGCTCGATGCTGTAGACCTCGGTACAAAGATGGCTCAGCACTGCGGCCTGGTAGCCGCAACCGGTGCCGATCTCCAGCACACGGCCCAGACGGCCGCCGGGCTCACGCTGCCCACCGAGCAGCAATTCGATCATGCGGGCCACGACGTTGGGCTTGGAGATCGTCTGGCCCAGACCGATCGGCAGGCTGGTGTCTTCGTAGGCCTGGTTCACCAGGGCGCTGTCCACGAAGCGATGGCGCTCCACCGCGGCGATCGCCGCCAGCACGCCAGCGTCGGTGATCCCCTGCGCGGCCAGCTTCATCACCATGCGGTGCCGGATCGCGCTCGAATCAAGGCCGACGCCACTCGGAATCGTACCGTCGCGCGTGACCTGGCCCGGCGTGCGCAGCGGGCGGGCAGTGGGCGCGGGCGCCTTCGCGCCGGCGGGCGTTCCGGGCGCCAGGTCCATCCGGACCGGGAAGCTGGGGCGGCGCGACATCTCAGAGTGCGCCGCGCGCGAGCTGCGCTGCCGCCTGGGTCCAGAACGGCAGCTCGTCGTGGTCGGTCAGGTCCACCTGCAGCGG
>JACMQP010000398.1 GCA_014376915.1 Ramlibacter sp. | reverse complement strand
GTTCATCACCGGCAGCGTGCCGGGAAGCGCGAGGTCCACCGGGGCGGCCTGCGTGTTGGGCTCGGCGCCGAACGCCGTGGACGCGCGGCTGAAGATCTTCGACCGGGTCGACAGCTGGGTGTGGGTTTCGAAGCCGATCACGACCTCATAGCCCTGGATCAATCTGGAAGTCATCTCAAAAACCCTCCGGCTTGCGGAGGTGGAAATCGGTGGCCTGCTGGAAACGGTGGGCCGCGTTCAACAGCTTCGCCTCGCCGAAATAGTTGCCGATCAGCTGCAGCCCCACCGGCATGCCGCCGGCACCGAAGCCGGCCGGCAGGCTCATGCCAGGCAAACCCGCCAGCGAGCCGGGCAAGGTGAAGACGTCGGCCAGGTAGCTGGCGACCGGGTCGTCGGACTTCTCGCCGATCTTCCACGCCACCGTCGGCGCCACCGGCCCGGCGATCACGTCGCACTGCTTGAACGCCTGCTGGAAATCGTCGGCGATCATGCGGCGGATTTTCTGCGCCTGCAGGTAGTAGGCGTCGTAGTAGCCGTGCGAGAGCACGTAGGTGCCGATCATGATGCGGCGCTTGGCCTCGTCGCCGAAGCCTTCGGCCCGGGTCCTCTTGTACATCTCGAGCAAGTCGGAGTAATCCCTGGCGCGATGCCCGAACTTGACGCCGTCGAAGCGCGACAGGTTGGATGACGCCTCGGCCGGCGCGATGATGTAGTAGACCGGAATCGACAGCTCGGTGCGCGGCAGCGAGATCTCCACCAGTTTCGCGCCGAGCAACACGTATTGCCGCAACGCCGCGTCGATTGCCGCGCGCACATCGGCCGCCAGCCCGTCACCGAAGAATTCTTTCGGCACGCCGATTCGCAGGCCCTCGATGGGCGCATGGAGCGATTTCGTGAAATCTTCCGCCGGCACGTCGAGCGACGTCGAGTCGCGATCCGGGTCAGGCCCGCAGATGGCCGAGAGCAGCAGCGCGCAATCCTGCGCCGTGCGCGCCATCGGCCCGGCCTGGTCCAGGCTGGAGGCAAAGGCGATCATCCCGTAGCGCGAGGCGCGGCCGTAAGTCGGCTTGATGCCAGTGATGCCGGTGAACGAGGCCGGCTGTCGGATCGAGCCGCCGGTGTCGGTGCCGGTCGCGCCGGGAACGATCCCCGCCGCGACCGCCGCCGCCGATCCGCCCGAGGAGCCGCCAGGGGTCAGCGCGGCGTTTCCGCCATCGCTGCGCTTCCACGGGCTGACCACGGGGCCATAGGCGCTGGTCTCGTTGGACGAGCCCATCGCGAATTCGTCCATGTTGAGCTTGCCGAGCATGCCCGCCCCGGCGCGGCGCAAATTCTCTGTGACGCGGCTCTCGTAGGGTGGCTTGAACCCTGTGAGGATTTTCGATCCGGCGGTGGTGTCGACCCCCTTGGTGGCGAACAAGTCCTTGACTCCCAGCGGGATGCCGGACAGGCTTGCGACATTGTCTGAACCGCGGGCGGCGTCCGCGATGGCGGCGCAGGCAAGCGCATCCTCGGGCGTCTCGACGGTGAAGGCGTTGAGCGCCTTTGCCCCCGCCACCGCCGCATTGAACGCCTCGGCGATCTCGCGCGCGGTGAAGTCGCCGCCGCGGAAGCCGCTGCGCAGTTCGGCGATGGTTTTGGTGGTGAGGTCGGACACTATTCGATCACCTTGGGCACCGCGAAGAAGCCGTGCTGCGCGTTGGGGGCGTTGGCCAGCACCGCGTCGCGGATGTCGCCATCGTCGATGACGTCGGCGCGAAGGCGCAGTTTCTGGTCGATGACCGCGGTCAGCGGCTCGACCGACGAGGTGTCGACCTCGGCCAGCTGTTCGACCCAGTCGAG
>JACMQP010000049.1 GCA_014376915.1 Ramlibacter sp. | reverse complement strand
CAGCTGATGAAGGCCGCCTGAGATGCAGGTCCGGGTGCGATGCGATCAGGCGCCGGCCTGGCAGGCGCTCCGGCAGCAGGCGGCCAGCTGCGATCGCTTCGACCTGGCCGGGGCGTTCACCGGCGACCCGACCCGCTTCGAAACCTTCAGCCAGCAGGCCCCCCAGGTTTTTGCCGACCTGTCGAAGCACCTGATCGACCGGCCGGTGCAGGCGCTGTTGTTCCAGCTGGCGCGCGAATGCGGCCTTGAAGGCCATCGCGACGCCATGTTCGCCGGCGAGCCGATCAACAGCACTGAGCAGCGCGCCGTGAAGCACTGGTTGCTGCGGATGCCGCGCGGCGCGTCGTCCGACCCAGACGCACGGCAGGTGCATGCCACGCTCGATGCGATGCTCGACTATGCGGAGCGCGTCCGTGCCGACGCGGCCATCACCGATGTGGTGAACATCGGCATCGGCGGGTCCGACCTGGGTCCGCAGATGGCCGTCACGGCGCTGCACGACTTCGCGCTCGCGGGCAAGCGGCTGCACTTCGTATCGAACCTGGACGGCCATGAACTGGCGGCTGTGCTTGCGCAGGTGCGGCCGAGCAGCACGCTGTTCCTGGTCGCCTCCAAGACCTTCACCACGCTGGAGACGATGACCAATGCCAGATCGGCGCGGGCCTGGTTCGAGGCGCAGGGCGGGCAGGACCTGGCGCGCCATTTCACGGCGTTGACCAGCAACGTCGCCGAAGCGGAGCAGTTCGGCATCGAAACGACGTTCGGCTTCTGGGACTGGGTCGGCGGCCGTTACTCGCTGTGGTCGGCGATCGGCCTGCCGATCGCGATCGCCATCGGCGCCGACGGCTTCCGGCAGCTGCTGGCGGGAGCCCACACGATGGACCGGCACTTCACCGGCGCCGCGCTGGAGCAGAACCTGCCCGTGCGACTCGGGTTGCTGGACCTGTGGAACCGCAACTTCCTCGGCTTTACCAGCCGCAGCATCGCGCCGTACCACAGCGCCTTGCGCCGGTTGCCGGCTTACCTGCAACAGCTGGAAATGGAAAGCAACGGCAAGCGGGTCGACCTGCAGGGCGGGGCACTGCCTTTCAAAACGTCTCCCGTGCTGTGGGGCGAGCCTGGCACCAACGGCCAGCACGCCTACTTCCAGATGCTGCACCAGGGCACGGACGTGGTGCCGGTGGAGTTCATCGCGGTGCGCCGCGCCTCGCATCATCTCGCGCAACACCATGACCTGCTGCTCGCGAACGCCCTGGCACAGGCCCAGGCGCTGATGCAGGGCCGGGCGGACCCCGGCGGCCACCGCGACTTCCCCGGTAACCGGCCCAGCACTTTCCTGTTGCTGGATGCGTTGACGCCGGAGAGCCTGGGCGCCCTGGTGGCGCTGCACGAGCACCGCGTGTTCGTCAGCGGCTCGCTGTGGGGCATCAACAGCTTTGACCAGTGGGGCGTGGAACTGGGCAAGGTGCTGGCGGCGGACATCGCGCCACGGCTGGCCAGCGGCGACGCGGCCGGCCTGGACGGCTCTACCGCCGGCCTGTTGCGCCGGCTGGCCCGCGGCGGCGGGTAGTGCCACGCCGGGGGCAGCTGCGCGTTTGCCGGCTATCGCCAACGGCTGCTTCTGAATATCATGCGAGCGGGCGATTTGCCCGACATGAGGAGTCAGAACAAATGGAAGAAATTCAAAAATCGGTCAAGACCTGCCTGACCAAGTACGCGGATTTCAACGGCAGGGCGGCGCGTCCTGAATTCTGGTGGTTCATGCTGGTGCTGCTGATCGTCAGCATGATCCTGAATGCCGTGGTGGCCGTGCTCGGGATGATTTTTTCGCTGGCGACGCTGGTGCCTTCGTTGTCCGCCGGCGCGCGCCGCCTACACGACACCGGCAAGACCGGCTGGTTGCAGCTGCTCTGGTTCATCCCGCTGATCGGTTGGGCCGTCATGATCTACCTGCTGGCGCAACCCGGCCAGCCCGAGGCAAACAAGTACGGTGCGCTGCCCGAGGCAGCGCCAATAGTCCCTGTCGTTGTTCCCGGCCAGCAGTAATCACCCGGCGTGAAAATAAAAAGGCCGCTCGAAAGCGGCCTTTTTTCTTCGGCTGATCCACTGCACCTGCGTGCAGTGACCCGGGACTTACATGTCCATGCCGCCCATGCCGCCCATCCCACCCATGCCGCCGCCCATACCGCCGCCGGCAGCATCTTCCTTCGGCGCTTCGGCGACCATGGCTTCGGTCGTGAGCATCAGGGACGCAACCGAAGCGGCGTTCTGCAGGGCAGTGCGCGTCACCTTGGTCGGGTCCAGGATGCCCATTTCGATCATGTCGCCATAGGTGTCGTTGGCGGCGTTGAAGCCGTAGTTGCCCTTGCCGGCCAGCACTGCGGCCACGACGACGGAGGCTTCGCCACCGGCGTTGTAGACGATTTCGCGCAGCGGGGCTTCGATGGCCTTCAGCACCAGCTTGATGCCGGCGTCCTGGTCGGCGTTGTCGCCCTTGATGACGCCAGCAGCCTGCTTGGCGCGCAGGAAAGCCACGCCGCCGCCGGCGACGATGCCTTCTTCCACCGCAGCGCGCGTGGCGTGCAGCGCGTCTTCGACGCGGGCCTTCTTTTCCTTCATCTCGACTTCGGTGGCGGCGCCGACCTTGATCACGGCAACACCGCCGGCCAGCTTGGCCACGCGCTCTTGCAGCTTTTCACGGTCGTAGTCGCTGGTGGCTTCCTCGATCTGGACGCGGACCTGCTTGACGCGGGCCTCGATGTCGCCGGCAGCGCCGCCGCCGTCGATGATGGTGGTGTTTTCCTTGCCCACTTCGATGCGCTTGGCCTGGCCCAGGTCGGCCAGCGTGACCTTCTCGAGCGTCAGGCCGACTTCTTCAGCGATGACCTTGCCGCCGGTCAGGATGGCGATGTCTTCCAGCATGGCCTTGCGACGGTCGCCGAAGCCCGGGGCCTTGACAGCCACAACCTTCAGGATGCCGCGGATCGTGTTGACCACCAGGGTGGCCAGCGCTTCGCCTTCGACTTCTTCCGCAATCACCAGCAGCGGACGGCCCGACTTGGCCACTTGCTCCAGCACGGGCAGCAGGTCACGGATGTTGCTGATCTTCTTGTCGTACAGCAGCACGAAGGGGTTATCCAGCAACGCGGACTGCTTTTCCGGGTTGTTGATGAAGTAGGGCGACAGGTAGCCGCGGTCGAACTGCATGCCTTCGACGACGTCCAGTTCGCTGTCCAGCGACTTGCCGTCTTCCACGGTGATCACGCCTTCCTTGCCGACCTTGTCCATCGCGTCAGCGATGATCTTGCCGATGGTCTCGTCGCTGTTGGCGGAGATGGAGCCGACCTGGGCGATTTCCTTGGAGGTGGTGGTGGCCTTGGAAGCCTTCTTGAGCTGCTCGACCAGGGCCGTGACGGCCTTGTCGATGCCGCGCTTCAGGTCCATCGGGTTCATGCCGGCGGCAACGTACTTCATGCCTTCGCGGACGATGGCTTGCGCCAGAACCGTGGCGGTGGTGGTGCCGTCACCGGCGATGTCGCTGGTCTTGGAAGCGACTTCCTTGACCATCTGCGCGCCCATGTTCTGCAGCTTGTCCTTCAGCTCGATTTCCTTGGCCACGGACACGCCGTCCTTGGTCACGGTCGGAGCGCCGAAAGAGCGCTCGAGCACCACGTTGCGGCCTTTCGGGCCGAGGGTCACTTTGACCGCGTTGGCCAGGATGTTCACACCCTCGACCATGCGTGCGCGGGCTTCCCCGCCGAAGATCACGTCTTTTGCTGCCATGTTGATTACTCCAGAAATTCAGTTAATCGGTTTAAAGATTGATCGGTTGGGGACAGAGCGACCGGATGCTACGCGCGCCGGCCGGTCAGTCCCGCAAGATCACTTCGAAAGTTCAACCACTGCGAAGAGGTCTTCTTCCTTCATGACGAGCAGTTCGTCGCCATCGACCTTGACGGTCTGGCCGCTGTACTTGCCGAACAGGACACGGTCGCCGACCTTGACGCCGACGGCGCTGATTTCGCCCTTGTCGTTCCTTTTGCCCGGGCCGACGGCCAGCACTTCGCCCTGGTCGGGCTTTTCGGCGGCGTTGTCGGGAATGACGATGCCGGAAGCGGTCTTGGTTTCGCTGTCAATACGCTTGACGATCACGCGATCGTGCAGAGGACGAAGTTTCATTGCATCTCCTAGAACTGAAACTGGATGAAGGTTGAGCCGCCAAGGAAGTTAGCGCTCAATCGCAAAGGGGAGCGAGGCTTGTTAGCACTCAACTCCGGCGAGTGCTAATGATAAGCACTTTTGCGCCGACTTCAACTCCCCACTCCGTGAAAAAGTCGCCGCCGGGATCTGACAAGACTTCAGTGTTCATGGATAGAATCGCGAGGCAACAATGTAACTAAATGAGACAGGAACCCCATGCTTGAAAATCTGAACGTCGTCGCCTTCGGCAAGAACGACATCGAAAATGTCCTCGGTCAGCTGTCGAACGTGGAGATCGACAAGCTGGCTTTCGGCGCCGTGCAGCTCGACGCCGACGGCAAGATCCTCACCTACAACGCGGCCGAGGTTGGCATCACCGGCCGCAGTGCGGCCAGCGTGCTCGGCAAGAACTTTTTCCGCGACGTCGCTCCGTGCACGGACGCGCCGAACTTCAAGGGCGTGTTCGACGCCGGAGTGACCACCGGCGAGCTGAACACCATGTTCGAGTACGTGTTCGACTACAACATGGCACCGACCAAGGTCAAGATCCACATGAAAAGAGCCATCAGCGGCGACACCTTCTGGATCTTCGTCAAGCGACTGTGATGCCGCAGGCGCAATGGTGGCAGCCGCGGCCGCTGCTGCGGCGCTTCGTTGGCGACCTGATCGCCCATGAGCTGAGCTGCCAGCGCCGTGCCGGCATCGCCAGGCCTCGTCCCTGGCCGGACGAACTGGCGCTGGACCAGGACCTCGGTGTGGATTCGCTCGAGCGCATGGGACTGGCGAGCGCGCTGGCCGAGGCCTTGCACCTGCATGAATCCGGCATCGAAGACATGCTGCTGGCGCGCGGGACGCTGGGCGAATGGGTTGACATCGCGGAAGCGGGACTGGCCCGTTTTTCCGCGCGCCTGACCTTCCGCACGTCCGGCAGCAGCGGCGCGCCCAAGTCCTGCAGCCACCCGCTCGCCTCGCTGCTGCAGGAAACCAGCGAGCACGCCGCGCTGTTCGCGGGCCGGCGGCGCGTCCTGTCGGCGGTCGCCAGCCACCACATCTACGGGTTCCTGTTCAACGTGCTGCTGCCACGCGCGATCGGCGTGGCGCCGGACCAGCTGATCGACCTGCGCGCCAGTACGCCGACGTGGCTGGCGCGAAACGCGCAGCCCGGTGACCTGGTGGTGGGCCACCCCGAGTTCTGGCTTGCGCTGGCCCGCACGGTGCCGCAGCTGCCGCCGGATGTCGTCGGCGTGACCTCCACCGCGCCTTGTCCCGACGCCGTCAGCCAGGCCGTCGAAGCGGCCGGCATCGCGCGGCTGGTGCACGTCTACGGCTCGTCCGAAACGGCGGGCATCGGCTGGCGCGCGTCGTGGCGCGACCCCTACCGCCTGTTTTCGCACTGGAGCTTGACCGACGGGGACGCAGCTGGCCTGTTGCGTGAGCTTCCCGACGGCACGCGAGCGCACGTCGCGTGCCAGGACCGGCTGGAGCGCATCGGTCCCGACTCTTTCCGCGTCGGCGCTAGGCACGACGACGCGGTGCAGGTGGGCGGAATCAACGTGTTTCCGTCGCGGGTGGCGGCCGTGCTGCGCCGCCATCCGATGGTCGACCAAGCGGCAGTGCGGCTGATGCGGCCCGATGAGGGCACGCGCCTCAAGGCATACGTGGTGCCGAAGGAGCACATCGCCGACCAGTCGGTGATGCTCGCGGAACTTCGCCGATGGATCGACGCGCAGCTCGCGGCACCCGAGCGCCCGAAGGCAATCCGGTTCGGCGACCGACTGCCGGTGAGCGAATCGGGGAAGGCGGCCGACTGGGCGATCGGGGCCGTGCCCGTCGGGTAGCAGCGCCGGGGACCGGCGGACCGCACCGATATAGTCCGTGGTGAAGGAAGGCGGCCATGGCAGTCGGGGCGACGGAACATTCGAATCGGGCATCGCGCTATGCGGCTGCCGCGCGCGGACGCTTCGAATGCCTCCATCCTTCGGTCCGCGCCTTGCTCTGGGCTGTCGCCTCGGGCCTGCTGTTCGTGCTGCTCAACGCCCTGATGCGCGGACTGTCGCTGGCCCTGTCGCCGTTCCTGACCCAGTTCCTGCGCTATGTCTTCGGCCTGCTGGTGATGCTGCCCTTCGTCCTGCGCAGCGGTGTCACCGCGTACCGGCCGCACACAATTCGGGGCCAGTTCTAGGGCCGTGTTTCCCGCAACTGGAAGCGCGCACCGTCCGCCACCGGATTTCGCTCGATCTCCCAGCGCCGCTGGTGGAACGCCTCCAGCGCCGGCCGGTGCCCGATCGAGACGATCGCGCCGTTCACCAGCCGCAACCGCTCCAGCAGCGTCCGGTACAGCGTCTCTTCAGCGGCGGTGTCCAGTGCGCTGGTCGCCTCGTCGGCCAGCAGCCAGCGCGGATTCTTCAGCAGCACACGGGCGATCGCCAGCCGCTGGCGTTCACCGCCAGAGAGCTTCTGGCTCCAGGCATCCTCGTCGTCCAGCCGGCCCCTGAGTTGCGGCAGCAGGGCATCGGTAAGCGCCTGCCGCAGCGCATCATCGGTGTAGTGCACGGCCGGCTCTGGATAGGCCACAGCATCGCGCAGGCGACCGTCAGGGAAGTACGGATTTTGAGGAATGCACATCACGTCGTCGGGCAGTTCCACCTTGCCCTTGCCGAACGGCCAGATGCCTCCGACCGCGCGGAACAGCGTCGACTTTCCGCTGCCGGAGGGTCCTTTGATCAGGACCGAGTCGCCGGCGTTGACGCGCAGCGACAGGTGCGACATCAGTTGCGTGCCGTCCGGCAGCGACAGGTCCAGGTCGTGCGTGGCCAGCGAGCCGGCGCCGCCGGACATTGCGGGCCCCTGGGCCGTTGACTGGGTGCTCAGGCTGTCCTCGAAACTGGTCAATCGGTCGGTGGTGGCGCGCCAGGCGGCGAGCGAGCTGTAGTTGTCGACGAACCACGACAGCGAATCCTGCACAGTGCCGAATGCCGAAGAGATCTGCATGAGCTGGCCGAGCTGGATGGCGCCGCTGAAATACCGGGGCGCCGCCACCAGGAACGGGAACACGATCGCCGCCTGGCCAAAGAAGGTGCTGAACCAGTTGAGGGTCTTGCGGGCCCTGATCAGCCGCAGGTAGTTGGCCAGCACCTGCGAGAACCGGAGATCGAGATGCTGGCGCT
>JACMQP010000397.1 GCA_014376915.1 Ramlibacter sp. | reverse complement strand
GCTGGCCGGCATTGCCGGAGAGCTGGGCGAAGCCCGCGGCACCAAACTGTTCAAGGACATCGTCGCGGCCAACGGAATGTCGGTGCGCAAGGGCCACACGCTGCTGGCGCAGCTGGTGGCCTCGGGTGAAGTGCCTTTCGCGCTGACCGTCTACAACTACAAGGCCGAGCAGCTCAAGCAAAAGGGAGCGCCGATCGACTGGCTCTCCATCGGCACGGCAATCGCCCGGCCGAATGGAGTCGGGGTTGCGCGCAATGCGCCCAACCCGCATGCGGCGCTGCTGTTCTATGACTACGAAATCAGCGAAGAGGGCCAGAGGATCCTGGCCTCGCGCGATTTCGTTCCGACCAACACCAAGGTCGAAACGCCGTTTGGCAAGTTGCCGATGCGCTTCGTCAATCCCCAGACCATGCTCGACGAGGGTGACAAGTGGTCCAAGCTGTACGAGGAGATCTTCATGGCCAAGGCCCGTTGACTGGCGTGACCCGAGGAATAGCGATGCAGCGTTTGATGAAATGGGTCGTCTCGGCCGCAGCCAGCGTCGCCGCCGGCGCGGTGCTGGCGCAGGCCAACCTGGCGACCTACGAGGGGGCGGACCGCATGGAGCGGATCGTCGCGGCCGCGAAGAAGGAGGGTGCGCTCACCCTTTACACCACCATCGCCGAGAAGGACCTGCCGGTCCTGATCAAGCCGTTCGAGACCAAGTACGGCATCAAGGTCAATGTCTGGCGCGCCGGCACCGACAAGGTGTTGCAGCGGACGCTGGCCGAAGCATCCGCCAAGCGGCGGGACGTCGACGTGGTGCATTTCGGTTCCCCCGAAATGGAAGCGCTGTCGCGTGAGAAGGTGCTGCAGCCGGTGGCCTCGCCGACCTACCGGGATCTGGTGCCGGGGTCGGTGCCGCAGCACCGCGAATGGGCTGCGACGCTGCTGTCGGTCTGGGTCCAGGCGTACAACACCAACCTGATCAAGAAGGCCGACCTGCCCAAGACCTACCAGGACCTGCTCGATCCGAAGTGGAAGGGCAAGCTCGGCATCGAAGGCAAGAACCAGGACTGGTTCGCGTCGGTGGTCGAAAGCATGGGCGGCAAGGACAAGGGGGTGAAATTTTTCCAGGACCTGGTGTCCCGAAATGGGGTTTCGCCACGCACCGGCCACACGCTGCTGACCAACATGGTGGTGTCGGGCGAAGTCCCGATGGCGCTCACGGTCTACAACTACATGCCCGAACAGGCGAAGAAAAAGGGCGCGCCGATCGACTGGTTCGCGATCGAACCGGCCATCGCGCGTTCCAATGCGGACGGCGTCGCACGCAACGCGCCGCACCCCGCCGCCGCACTGCTGTTCCACGAGTACATGCTCACCGACGCGCAGCAGCTGATGACGATGATCGACTACGTTCCGACCAACACCAAGGTGATTTCGCCGCTCAAGGGCGTGAAGATCCTGATCACCGACCCGATTCGCTCACTGGACGAGGCCGAACAGTGGACCACGCTGTTCGACGAGACAGTGGTCAAACGCGGCGGCCGCTGAGACACCGGCGCAGTTGCCAAGGGAAAGACGATGAAAGCCGCAATCGCCGCGCAGGCCGCGCCGGAAAACCCCGGGCAGTCGTACAAGGAAGCCTGGCTGATCAGCCTGGGCCACTCGCTGACGCACTGGTACCCCGCCACGTTCTATCTCCTGCTGCCGATCATCGGCGCGGAACTGGGCCTGTCGTTCAGCCAGATCGGCCTGATCATGACCTGCCAGTACATCGCCGGCGCGGTGGCGAACGTCCCCGGCGGCGTGCTGGTGGACACCATGGGGCGCAAGGGGCTCCTGATGGCGGTGTCGCTGTTCTGGGTCGGCTTTCCTTACCTGCTGATGGGTTTCACCCACAGTTACCTGATGCTGATCGTCTGCGTGATGATGGTGGGCGTCGGCAACAGCCTCTGGCATCCGACAGCGATTCCCACGCTGGCGCGCCGCTACCCCGACCGCAAGGGTCTGGTGCTGTCGCTGCACGGCATGGGCGGCAATGCCGGCGACGCCATTGCGCCGCTGGTGATCGGCGCGTTGCTGGCGGTGTTTTCCTGGCGCGAAGTGGTGATGCTCAACGTCGTTCCGGGGCTGGTGATGTCGGCGTTGCTGCTGGTGTTCCTGGGGACGCTGCGGTTGGGGCCGAAAAAAGCCGGCGCGGCGGCGGACGACCCGGCGCAGGCCGGGCAATCGCAGACCTTTGCCGAATACCGCAGCGCGCTGCGCCAGCTGTTTCGCAACCGCAACCTGGTGCTGCTGTCCACCAGCGGGGCGTTCCGGTCGATGACGCAGAACGCGCTGCTCACTTTCCTGCCGCTGTACCTGGCGCGCGAGCTCGGTTATTCGGTGCTGTTGATCGGCGCCTCGATGTTCGCGCTGCAGACGGCCGGACTGGCCGCCGCTCCGGTGGCGGGCCATCTGTCCGACCGGCTCGGCCGGCGCAGCGTGGTGATGACCAGCATGGCGATGACGGCGGTGGTGCTGGTGTCCATGGCCTTCGCCGGCAAGTCGCCATACTTCATCGTCTTCATCGCGGTGCTGGGCTTCGTGCTCTACGCGCTGCGCCCGGTGCTGCAGGCCTGGCTGCTGGAATCGACGCCGAAGAACATGGGCGGCAGCAGCATCGGGATCCTGTTCGGTGCGCAATCCCTGGGTTCGGCCATTGCGCCGCTGATCGGCGGCATCATTGCCGACCGCTACGGTCTGGGCGCAACTTTCTACTTCCTGGCCGGCACCATCGTCTGCGCCAACCTGCTCATCATGCTGATGCCCAGGACCGCTTCCGCTCCCCAATGAGCGCGCCGGCACCTTCGCTGCGGCGCTGGCTAAAAAGCACGTCCAATCGCACCTTCATCGCCTGGCCCTTGTTGTTGCTGCTGGTGCAGGCCTTGCTTGACCGTGGCTGGCCGCAAGTCTCGCCCTGGGGCCTGCCGCTCCTGGCCTGGGGCTATGGCCAGTACTGGTGGGTCGGCCGCAGGCGCACCGCGCTTGGCGGCGGCGGCCCCGGCCTGTCCAACCCGCCGGAGCGCCTGGTCATCACTGGCATCTACGGCTTCACGCGCAACCCCATGTACCTGGGCCACCTGCTGTTTTTTGCGGGGCTGGCGGTGATGCTGTCCTGGCCGGCCTGGCTGGTGTTCCTCGGACATTGCGTGTGGTTCGATCGCCGCGTGCGGGGGGACGAACAGCACCTGGCGACGCTGTTCGGGCCGGCCTACCAGGCATACCGCGGCAACGTGAAGCGCTGGCTGCCCGGGGTGTACTGAAGCAGCGCGAAGCATCCGGGCAAGGCAAGCTGCGTTCCTTTAAGAAGAACGGGGTTCCATATAAAAGAAAAGTTGGTAGGATAGCGGCATGGATGCAAAAGTGAAGCCGGCGCTGTTGCCGCAGAAGGTGCCGCAGAAGGTGCCGCAAAAGAGGCCGACCGCCAGCGGCAGGCTGTCGTCCGTGACGTCGGCCTTGCTGGTGCTCAAGGTGTTTTCGCAGGCCGAATCCGAGCTCGGGATCAGCAGCATCGCGCAGCGCCTCGGACTGGCCAAGAGCACGGTGCACCGGCTGGCGGTGACGCTCGCCGGCGAAGGGTTCCTGGAACAGAATCCGCAGAACGGCCGCTACCGCCTTGGGCTGTCGCTATTTTCGCTGGGCGCATTGGTGCGCCAGCGGATGGATGTGTCGAACCAGGCGCACTCGCTGGTCGGCGCCTTGCGCGACCTGACGCAGGAGTCGATCCACCTGGCGATCCTCGACGAGACGTCCATCATCTACCTGTACAACATGGAGAGCGCGCAGG
>JACMQP010000396.1 GCA_014376915.1 Ramlibacter sp. | reverse complement strand
GGTACGTCAGGATCGGGCCGTTCCAGCTGACGACGCTGTCGACCATCGCCGGCGGGCCGAACTCCCGCTCGACATCGTCGCGGGTCCACTTGCCGGCCTCGATGCGGTTGAAATCCGCAGCATTGAGCACCTGGCGCGACTGCACGACGCGGCCGGAGGCATCGAGGTCGACCATCCAGGCGTACTGGCCGAACGGCTGCAGCGAATACTGCAGCCGCTCACCGGTGTCCAGTCGCACTGCGCGGGTCGGCTGGCCCATGCGCGCCAGCACGGCCTCGCGGCTGGTGCCGGGCGGCACCCCGTACCGATTGAACGGATTGCCGGCGCAGCCCGCCAGCAACGCGGCGGCGCAGCAGGCCAGAAACAGCTTCTTCATGAGGGTGACCCTTTCGTGGCGCGCGTCACGCGCGCACGGTGTCGCGCCGCGCCTTCAGCATCTTGGTCTTGATGCGGTTGCGCTTGAGCGGCGAGAGGTACTCGACGAACACCTTGCCGAGCAAGTGGTCCATTTCATGTTGGATACAGACCGCCAGGATGGCTTCGGCTTCGATGGTCTGCAACCTGCCCTCGCGGTCGAGCGCCTCGACCTTGATCGAGGAAGGCCGCTCGACGCCATCGTAGATGCCCGGGACGGACAGGCAACCTTCGTCGTTGACCTGTTTTTCCTCGCTGGCCCAGATGACCTGCGGGTTGATCAGCACCAGCGGCGCGTTGCGCTCGCCGGAGACGTCGATCACGATCAGCCGTTCATGGACGTCGACCTGGGTCGCGGCCAGACCGATGCCGTCAGCCTCGTACATTGTCTCGAGCATGTCGGAGATCAGGGCCTTGATGCGCCCGTCCACGGCCTGAACGGGCCGGGCGACGGTATGCAGCTTGGGGTCGGGATAACAAAGAATGGGTAGCAGGGCCATGGGAACTCACCAGAGGTGTCGCTATTTTCGCCACTTTTGCCTTTCCGGGCGTGGCGGTCGGGCTATAAACGTTGCCCAATCAAGGGCTTGAGCGCAGAATCGACAGTGATTTGTCAAGACTTTTGGAAGCCGTTCGCCCGCAGCTGCAGGCCGCAGCCGAGACCAGAAACACAGGAAGAACCCCGATCATGGCGCAAAAAAAGGCAGCATCCGGACCCACCTCGCAAGCCTTGCGCGCCTGGACGGCGTTCGCGGTGGCGGCGGGCGGGCTCTGCGCCCTGCCGGCCTGGGCCCAGAACTTCCCGATCACCCCGGCGCAGCGCTCAACTGCTCAGCAGGTGGCCCGCGCCGGCGTGCCGCTGAGCGAGCTGACGCCGAATGCCCCCGCCGAGTACACAGTCAAGCGCGGCGATACGCTGTGGGGCATTTCCGGCCTGTTCCTCAAAAGCCCCTGGCGCTGGCCAGAGCTCTGGGGAATGAACATCGACCAGATCCGCAATCCGCATCTGATCTTTCCCGGGCAGCACCTGGTGCTGGAAAAACTGGACGGCATGGCCCTGCTGCGCCTGCGGCCTACCGGTGGGGGCTCCGTTGGCGGTATCCCGACCGACACGGTGCGCGTGACGCCGAGGATCCGCTATGAAGCCCTGGTCGGGTCGGCCCTGCCCACGCTGCAGTCGAATCTGCTCGAGCCGTTCCTGGCCGAGGCCATGATCGTCGACGAACTCACCCTGGAGCGGGCGCCGCGCATCGTTGGCACGCCCGACAGCCGCGTGCTGCTGACCCGCGGCGACCGCGCCTACGTCCGCGGCGCCGTCGGCGCACCCGTGATCGAGAAAGATCCGACCAAGTCGGAGGAATTCCGGGTGTTCCGCAACGCCAAGCCACTGCGCGACCCGGTCACCAACGCCATCCTGGGGTACGAAGCCGCCTTCCTGGGCAAGGCCACGCTGGCGCGCAGCGAAGGCGTGGCCAACGTGCAGACCCGTACCGGCACGCTGGAAAACACCGTGCTGGCGGCCTCCTTCGACATCGTTTCGGCCAAGGAAGAAATGCGGGTCGGCGACCGGCTGGTGCCGGAACCGCCGCGGCAACTCGCGAACTATGTGCCGCGCGCGCCCGAACGCCAGGTCGACGGCACCATCGTGTCGGTGTACGGCGATGCCGTCGCCATGGTGGGCCAGAACCAGATCGTGGTCATCAGCCGCGGTACTCAGGACGGCATCGAAAACGGACACGTGCTGGCCATCCTCAAGACCGGAGCGGTCATCGTCGACAGGTCCCTGCCCTCCGAGCGGGCCACGGTGAAGATGCCCGACGAGCGCACCGGACTGTTGATGGTGTTCCGCGCGTTCGACCGGCTGTCGTATGCACTGGTGCTTGAAATCACCGATACCGTGCAGCTCGGCGACAAGGTCACCAACCCGCGCTGAGAGCGCCCTGGCCATGGAGCGCGAGGAACTTGCCTCCTGGCTCCGGCTGGCATTGACGCCAGGCGTCGGCAACGACACCGCGCGCAAACTGCTGGCCGCCTTCGGCCCGCCCCCTGACGTGTTCGCCGCGCCGGCATCGGCGCTGCGCGAATTCGCCGGCCCCACGATCGCCGCCGCGCTGGCGCATCCACCACACGAATTTGCAGCCCAACTCGAAGCGACCCTGGCCTGGCTCGAGCGGCAGCAGCCGGACATGCCGCGTCGCGTGCTGCACCTCGCCGACACCGACTATCCGCCGGCCCTGCTGAACACCGATGATCCGCCGTTGCTGCTCCACGTGTTGGGCCGCATTCCGGCGCAATGGCCGGCCGCCATCGCCGTGGTCGGCAGCCGCAATCCGACGCCGCAAGGCCGGGACAACGCGCAGGCCTTCGGCCGCAGCTTGGCGCAAGCGGGCCTGACGGTGGTGTCGGGACTGGCCCTGGGCATCGACGGCGCCGCACACGAGGGCGCGCTGGAGGGCGCCGCGCCAGACCAGCTCGCCACCATCGCCGTGGTCGGCACCGGGCTCGACCGCGTCTATCCGCGGCAGCACGAAGCACTGGCAGCGCGGATCGCGCAGCGCGGTCTGATCGTCAGCGAGTATCCGCTGGGAACGCCGCCGCTGCCGGCGAACTTTCCGCGCCGAAACCGCATCATCGCCGGACTAAGCGAAGGAACTCTGGTGGTCGAGGCCGCGCTCCAGTCGGGCTCGCTGATCACCGCACGCATGGCGATCGAACAAGGCAAGGAGGTGTTCGCGATTCCGGGCTCGATCCATTCCACCCAGTCGCGCGGCTGCCACGCGCTGCTGCGGCAGGGCGCGAAACTGGTGGAGTCGGCGCAAGACGTGCTGGAGGAATTGCGGCCGGGCCTCGCTCCGGCCGCGTCGGCGCCCGCGCGGTTTACGGACGGTGGCGGCGGCGCAACCGGCGCCGCTAGGCAGCTGCTCGAGGCTTTGGGATTCGACCCGGTCGGCCTCGACGCCCTAATAGCGCGCACCGGCACCAGCACCTCCGAACTGCAGGCCCACCTGCTGGAACTGGAGCTGGCCGGCCTGGTGGCCCGGCTGCCGGGCGGGCTGTACCAGCGCACCGCGGCCGGCTGATCTTGGTCACACTCAAGCATCGAGGCGAAGCCGACGACGATCGTTCTAGGCTATATTGAGGCATGTTTGAAGTGCTCGTGTTCGTGTACGAAAACTATTGGCGCGGCGATGCGTGCCCCGAGCTGGAGCAGCTGGGCCGAAAGCTGAGCGCCCACGGCTTCGAAGCCGATGAAATCAATGAGGCGCTGGTGTGGCTCGACGGCCTGAATCTGGCTGCCCAGAACACCCAGTTGACCCCCGACCTGGCATCGCAG
>JACMQP010000395.1 GCA_014376915.1 Ramlibacter sp. | reverse complement strand
CGATCACCAGGTAGCCGATCTTGCCGCTCTGGGGGTCCATCACGATATCGTCCACGCTGCCCAGGTCTTCCCCCCGGGCATTGACCACTCCCGTGCCCACCAACTGGTCGGACCGAAAGGTCATGTCCGAGTCGGTGACGGTGACGGCCGTGGCAATCTGCTGGCGACGCCAGGCCGACATGTCCACAGGTGGCACCTTGCCACTGCGAAGGTCGGCCGCATAGGTCGAGTAAATATCGCGCGCCGAGCCGAGCAGGCTCTCGCAGCCCTGCTGGTCGCCGCGTTGCGCGAGGATGTTGGCCGACGCCAGCAGGGTCCGGACTTCGTAGCCGGGTCGGGCCCGCCAGTAGCCGCTGCCTTTGGGTGTCGAGGACGCTGCGAGGCGTTCGCCCCCATAAGAGTAACCATAACCATACATCGGGTAGCCGTACCCGTAGCCAGAGCCGTGAAGCCAATATCCGTCCTTCTGCAGCCGACTGTCAAAGGCGGTCAGGTCGGACACGCACTTCTGAGCTGGCTTGGTTGCCACCTGGGCCAGCGCAGCAGGGCTGCCGAATGCAAGGCTCACCAGCGCCGTCAGCGCAGCGAGCGAGAGAGTCGATGGGGTGGTGTTCATAGGTTGAGCAGCCTTCCTGTTGAATTGATGAACGGTCTTCAGAGGCCGCCTGATGGGATGTGGGGTTCGAATGTCTGCGCGATGCGGGATCGTGTCTGTGCGGCGCCGCACATCGCGGTTTTCAACGTACCAACAGCACGGCCGTCGTGTCCCCGCGCTTGATGTTGACGCGCACGCCCTGCGCCCGCAGAGATTGCGCGAGTTGCACTGTCGGCATTGCGAAATCCGGATCCGTCACCGCCAATGTCGCCATCCCGGCCGGATGCTTCAGGCTTTCGAGGGTCACCATCCCGATCCACAGCGCCGCCGGTTGATCGTTGGCAACTTCGACCAGGTAGGACGTCGGCCACAGGCGAACCACAAGTCGCGAAGCCGGAGAAAGGCGCTTCTCGAAGCTCAAAGCCTGCGACTCGCCTTGGTGAAACTTCGCCAGCACCGGCAACTGTCCGGCAGACGCGGATGGCAACAGCCACGAGAGGGTCGTCCGTGGCGTCCAGCGGGGCGGCCTGCGCCACCCGCCGTCTTCGAGCGTTTGGGCTACTTTGTCCGCGGTGCCGGCCCACTGCACCGACAGTGGCTCCTCATGGTCGCCATCCACCTCGGTTCGGCGAGCAGGCAGACGTTGCCACCCGTCGCCTTGCCAATCGGGCAAGAGGTGGGGGGAAGCGGAGTGAGGAGGGGCGTACCGGGCGGCATCGGCCGCATGGTGTGTCATGGCCACTGTCGTCCCCGCCGAGATCAGCGCCCCTGCCACGACGAACGACAAGGCGCGCGCAGGCAGGCGCACGGTACCCGCATGCTGCATGTAGGCGATGCTGAGCAGCGCCACCCAGGCCGTGCCGAGGCTCAGGCTGGCCAGCACGTCCGACAGCCAGTGAGCGCCCAGGTAGAGACGCGAGAAGGCAATCAGCCCGACCAACCCTGTTGCCAGCAGCGCGATGGCCCCTCTGATTTTTGGGCTCTTCCCGAGCGCCAGCAGGAACGCCAGGAAACCATAGAGCACGATGCTCGAAGCGGCGTGGCCGCTTGGGAATGAGAACCGCTCGACACCGTCGTACATGGGCATGGGCCGTGCACGTTCCAAGGTCATCTTCAGGATCCAGACCAGCGCCTGCGCGAAACCGACCGCCGTCAACCAGTACGCCAGCGTGCGCCAGCAACGCTTCCACGCGAGCACCACCGATACCGCGGCGAGGATGGCGATCGCAACGATGGCACTGCCGAGTTCGGTGGCGACGATCATCACGTTGTCGACCCACCCGGTGCGCAGTTTCTGCAAGGCCGTGAACACCACGTGGTCGAACTGCACCAACGGGTCGCGCGACACCACGTCTTCCAGAACACCGAAGAACATCCAGGCCCCGCCGAGCAACATCACGGCCGCGATGAGGAGTCCGAGCGACTCCGGCCGCCTGGGGTCCAGCAGCGACAGGGCGATTCGCGAGGACACGCCGGTTCTGGGACGTGCCCACCCCACGATCCGATCACGCTGCCGTCTGAGGAACGGCCAGGCGCTGCGATGGATCAGGCGCAGCAGCACGGTGCACAGCCACGCCACAGCCACCACCCCTGCCAGGAGGATGAGCAGGCGGGAACTCACCGCACCGGCCAATTTCAGCGAAGCGCCGAAGAGCGCGCCCGGCATAAGGTGCGCTGCTGACCAGGCGATGGCGGACAGCACATTGACCACCGTGAACCTAACCGCCGACATGTCGGACATTCCGGCGACCACGGGCACGATGGCACGCACCGGGCCCAGGAACCGGCCCAGGAACACGCTCTTGCCGCCGTGCTTGGCAAAGTACGCCTGCCCGCGAGCCAGCAACTCGGGATGGGCCTTCAGAGGCCACAAACCACGCAGCGCGTCGTGGTTTCGACGGCCGAGCCAAAAGCTAAAGCCGTCGCCAAGGGTGGCGCCGAACACGGCTGCCCCTGCAACTGGCCATGGATCGAGGGTCTGAAGGCCAATCATTACGCCGGCTGCGACGACCACTGAACTGCCTGGGATAAGCGTGCCGATCACTGCCACCGACTCCAGCAAGGCCGCTGCGAACACCACGCCGAGTGCCACGACCGAGTGTTGCGAGAGGAAGAGGATCAGGGCTTGCACAGAGGACGCCGGATCGGGGCAAGCATCATCGCAACGCAAATCGATCTGCCCGCGCGACCCAGAGTGTTCGGCACCAAGGTGCCGCTGCTTTGTGCCCGACGCTGGCGCGGCACGGGTCATTCTGAGCGCTTGCCTGCGACCTGCTCGTCAACTGCCATGTGCTCATGATGCCTTCGCGTTGCGGCGGCGCGATGCCCGATACACACCCAAGCCACGCTGAAGACTGCGCGCTGCCCGCAGTGACGTCTGTGCGCTGTCGAACAGACGACCGAAACCTCTCGAGCTAGCGTGGGCCCTTCAGTGTTAGCTCAGATCGGCTTTGTGGCTGAGAGCCAGGCAGAACACCGCCCACGCTCCCGGCCGCGCCTCGTTTGCCAAGTGCCTCGGCGCACTGGGCAGTCGCCAAGGCGCTGTACTTTATTCAGGAGATCCGCATGAAGTTCTTGAGGGTGATGGTTGTCGCTTCGGTATCAATGCTCGCCAGTGGCGTGATACAGGCTCAGACCGGAGGAATGATGAATGGAGGCAGCATGTGGGGCGGATGGATGGGCGGCTGGATGGGCGGCTATGGCGGCTACTGGGGGCCGATCCTGTTGGTCGCCGTCGTCGGCCTCATTGTCTGGGTCGTCCTGAGCAGGCGCAAGTGATCCGGTGGTCCGAATGCCGTCTTGCGGAGATGATCGATGAGCGAGCATGAACACGCCGTCAAGGACGAGCCGAAGGCCGAACCGACCCAGGACGAAGTTGCGAAGAAGGCCTACTCCATCTACGTGAAGGAAGGCCGTCCGCAGGGACATGCCGACCAGAACTGGACAGACGCCGAAGACCAGTTGCGGCACGCCGATGCCGGCCAGCCTGATCAGCCCAAGCACCAGGATGATCACCAGGATCACCAGGATCACCAGGGCCACCATGCCCACATGGCGGCGGATTTCCGCAAGCGGTTCTGGATTTCTCTGGCACTGACCCTGCCGATCCTCGCGCTGTCGCCGATGCTGCAGTCGCTGGTCGGTTTGCGTGACGCCATCCGCTTCTCCGGCGACCTCTACGTCCTGTTCGGCTTCTCCTCGGCGGTGTTCTGGTACGGCGGGTGGCCCTTCCTCAAGGGCCTGTACACCGAACTTACTTCCTTGAAGCCCGGAATGATGACGCTGGTGGCCGTGGCCATCACCACCGCCTATCTGTACAGCAGCGCCGTGGTGTTCGGCCTGACCGGCAAGGTGTTCTTCTGGGAGCTGGCCACCCTGGTCGACATCATGCTGCTGGGGCACTGGATCGAGATGAAGTCGGTGATGGGCGCGTCGAAGGCGCTCGAGGAACTGGCCAAGCTCATGCCCTCCGACGCGCACAAGCTGATGCCCGACGGCAGCGCGCGGGACGTGCCGCTGAACGAGTTGGCAGTCGGCGACAAGGTGCTGGTGAAGCCTGGCGAAAAGGTCCCGGCCGATGGCGCCATCGTCGACGGCGAGAGCTCGGTCAACGAGGCCATGCTCACCGGCGAGTCGACGCCGGTCAGCAAGAAGAGCGGCGGCAAGGTCATCGGCGGGTCCATCAACGGCGAAGGCGCGCTGACCATCGAGGTCAAGGGCACCGGCAAGGATTCCTTCCTGTCGCAGGTGATCGACCTGGTCAAGCAGGCCCAGGAAAGCAAGTCGAAGACGCAGAACCTCGCTGACACGGCGGCGATGTGGCTCACCCTGATTGCGCTTGTCAGCGGTGCGGGCACCTTTCTCATCTGGCTGCTCTTCATGGACCGGGAACTGGCCTTCGCCATCGAGCGCGCCGTGACAGTGATGGTCATCACCTGCCCGCATGCGCTCGGGTTGGCCGTGCCCCTGGTGGTGGCCGTCTCCACGGCCTTGGCCGCAGGCCACGGCCTGCTCATTCGCAACCGTGGGGCCTTCGAAGGTGCACGCAAGCTGCAGGCTGTCATCTTCGACAAGACCGGCACGCTCACCGAGGGTCGCTTCGGCGTCTCCGACACCCTGCTGCTGGCGGAGGGCATCGACGAAGAGACTCTGCGCAAGTACGCGGCCTCCGTCGACGCGAATTCCGAGCACCCCATCGCCAAGGCCATCGCCGCGTCGTCGGACGCGAAGCTGAACGTCGAAAACTTCAAGAGCATCCCCGGGAAAGGCGCCGAGGGCAAAGTTGACGGCCGGGAGGTCAAGGTCGTCAGCCCGGGCTACTTGCGCGAGCAGAACATCGAGCTCGCGGACAAGCGCATCGAACCCCTGCAGGCGCAAGGCAAGACGGTCGTGTTCATCCTCGTCGACGGGCAGTTGAAGGGCGCGATGGCCTTGGCCGACATCATCCGCCCCGAGGCGAAGCAGGCCATCACTGCGCTGAAAGCGATGAACATCCGCTGCATGATGCTCACCGGCGACAACCAGGCGACGGCCAAGTGGGTATCGGATCAGGTGGGGCTGGACGAAGTATTCGCCGAAGTGCTGCCCCAGGACAAGGCCGCCAAGGTCAAGGAGGTCCAGGCGCGCGGAGTATTGGTGGCCATGACCGGTGACGGCGTGAACGACGCGCCGGCACTGGCGCAGGCCGATGTCGGTATCGCCATCGGCGCCGGGTCTGACGTGGCGGTGGAAACCGCGGACATCGTGCTGGTGCGCAGCAACCCGATGGATGTCGTGGCCATCGTCGAGCTGTCCCAGGCGACCTACCGCAAGATGATCCAGAACCTCGTCTGGGCCACGGGCTACAACGTCGTCGCCATTCCGTTGGCAGCAGGCGCGCTGTTCGCGTGGGGCGTGGTGCTCACGCCCGCCGTGGGTGCCGCGCTGATGGCGGCGAGCACGGTGATCGTGGCCGTGAACGCGCGGTTGCTGCGACTGAAGAAGTGACGGGGGTGGACCGTGCCTGCCATCGCCAGTCGGTTCAGCCGTTGCCCATCGATCTACCCGTTCAGACCGCCTCCCTGCTCGACTATTCGATCGTGCGACAGCCGGAGTGCTTTGCCACCGCACCCGGCGCGGAACAGGATGGAACCGGCGACAGCGCTGACGCTCTGATAGGAGGAGCGCGCGCGTGGGCCGCTCGGTTTAAGTCCCGCCTAAGTGCTGGCCCGTAGATTGGCCGCTAGCTGAGGAGCCTTGTGCATCATGCGACTTTTGCTTGTCGAAGACGACACCATGATCGGCGAAGCGGTACTTGACTTGTTGCGCGCCGAGCACTACGCGGTCGACTGGGTGAAAGACGGCGAGTTGGCCGAGACCGCGTTGCGCGCGCAGACCTATGACCTGGTCCTGCTCGACCTCGGCCTGCCGCGGCGCGACGGCCTGGCAGTGCTGCGCGCCCTGCGTGCGCGCAAGGACCGCATGCCGGTGTTGATCGCCACCGCGCGCGACGCCGTGCAGCAGCGCATCGAAGGGCTGGACGCCGGCGCCGACGACTATGTGCTCAAACCCTACGACCTGGACGAACTGCTGGCACGCATCCGGGCCTTGCTGCGCCGCGCCGCCGGCCGCGCCGAGCCGGTCTACGAACACAAGGGCGTGACGATCAACCCGGCCAGCCGCGAGGTCACCGTCGACGGGTTGCCGGTGGTGCTGTCAGCGCGCGAATGGGACGTGCTCGAGCCGCTGCTGGCGCGGCCGGGACTGGTGCTGTCGCGCGCCCAGCTCGAAGAAAAGCTCTACAGCTGGAAGGACGAGATCAGCAGCAACGCCGTCGAGGTCTACATCCACGGCCTGCGCAAGAAGCTGGGCGCTGACCTCATCCGAAACGTGCGCGGCGTGGGCTACATGGTGCCCAAGGCGTGATCGTCGTACCCCGCCTGTCCCATTCCCTGCGCTCCCGGCTGCTGTGGCTGCTTCTGGCCGCCATCGTGCTCACGGCGGTGGCGCAGGCGGTCATTTCCTACCGCACGGCGCATGCCGAGGCCGACGAGCTGTTCGACTACCACATGGAGCAGATGGCGATGTCGCTGCGTGCCGGGCTGCCATCGAACGGGGCGGTCGGCGGCGCCGAAGACTCGAACGACGAGGAAAACCTGAACTTCGCCGTCCAGGTGTGGACATCCGACGGCTTGCAGGTGTACCGGTCGGCGGGGCGCACCGCATTGCCGCCGCGGACCACGCTGGGGTTTTCCGATGTCCAGGCGCGTGGCAGCACCTACCGGGTGTTCTCGCTGCAATCGCGCTCGCAGGTCATCCAGGTTGCGCAGGACATGGCCGTGCGCCACGAGATGGCCCGCACGCTGGCGCTGCGCACGCTGGCACCCATCGCCATCATGGCCCCGCTGCTGATGCTGGTCGTGTGGTGGGTGGTGAGCCTGTCGCTGGGGCCGGTGGCGCGCGTGCGGCGGCAGGTGGCCGAGCGCCAGGCCGACGACCTGAGCGAGGTCAGCGAAGCCGGCCTGCCCGACGAGATCCGCCCGCTGGTTCATGAATTGAACCTGCTCTTCGGCCGCGTTCGCCAGGCCTTCGAGGCGCAGAAGAACTTCGTCGGCGACGCGGCGCACGAGTTGCGTTCGCCGCTGGCCGCACTGAAGCTGCAGGTGCAGGGCCTGCAGCGGGCCACCGACGATGCGGGGCGCGCGCTCGCGGCACAGCGCCTGGCCGCCGGCATCGACCGCGCCACGCGTCTGGTGGCGCAGCTGCTGGTGCTGGCCCGGCATCAGTCGAACGGCGCCGCGGGCGAGAACAAGCAGCCGGTGTCGCTGGCGGCGGCCGCGCGCCTGGCCGTGGCCGACGAAGCGCCGGCCGCCGCGGCGCGCCAGATCGACATGGGCTTGGCCCATGCCGACGAGGGAACAGTCCAGGGGCACCCCGAAGCGCTGCGCATCCTGATGCGCAACCTGCTGGACAACGCCATCAAGCACTCGCCGGTTGGCGGCCGCGTGGACTTGGCGGTGCGGCGCGTGCAGGGCGCCCTTTGGCTGACGGTCGAGGATGCCGGCCCCGGCATCGCCGAGGCCGACCGCGAACGCGTGCTCGACCGCTTCTACCGCGTCACAGGCACCGAGACGACGGGCAGCGGGCTGGGCCTGGCCATCGTCAAGTCGATCGCCGAGATGCACGGTGCCACCTTGCAACTCGGCCGCTCCGACCGGCTGGGCGGGCTGTGCGTGGCGGTGTGCTTTGCCGCGCCGCACCCGGCGATGGACGGTTAAGTCCTGTCTAAGTGTTCGGGCCGACATTGGACCCTTGTCCAACCACCGTCTGCCACAGGAATCGCCATGATCAAACGTTCACTCACCCCGACCCGCCTAGTACTTGCCCTGGTCACCGCCGGTGCGCTGGGAGGCGCGGGCGCCACTTTCGTATCCACGAGCCTGGCACGCGCTGAGGCGCCCCGTGCTGTGGCGGTGGCTGGCGCCGGCACGAATGCCGCGGCGCCGACGGCGCCCGTCACGGCTGTCGGCGCGCCCGACTTTTCACAGATTACCGCGCGCAACGGCGCTGCGGTCGTCAACATCAGCGTCAGCGGCATGACGCGGACGGCCAACCGGGGCGACGGGGCCGACGACGCCGACGACGCCGAAGAACAGCCGACGGCCCAGCGCCATGGCCCGCAGGGCATGAGCCCCGACGACCCGTTCTACGAATTCTTCAAGCGCTTCCAGGGGCAGCACGGCAATGGCGGCACCCCGGGCCAGCGCGAGATGCCGGTGCGCGGCCAGGGCAGCGGCTTCATCGTCAGCGCCGACGGCCTGATCATCACCAACGCGCACGTCGTGCGCGACGCCAAGGACGTGACCGTCAAGCTCACCGACCGTCGCGAGTTCCAGGCCAAGGTGCTGGGTTCCGACCCGAAGACCGACGTGGCCGTGCTGAAAATTGCAGCCACCAACCTGCCGGTGGTGACTCTGGGCAGTTCGCGTGACCTGAAGGTCGGCGAATGGGTGCTGGCCATCGGCTCGCCCTTCGGCTTCGAGAACAGCGTTTCTGCTGGCGTCGTCAGCGCCAAGGGGCGCTCGCTGCCCGACGACAGTTTCGTGCCCTTCATCCAGACCGACGTGGCCGTCAACCCGGGTAACTCGGGCGGGCCGCTGCTGAACACGCGCGGCGAGGTGATCGGCATCAACTCGCAGATCTACAGCCGCACTGGCGGCTACCAGGGGCTTTCCTTCGCCATCCCGATCGACCTCGTCACACGGGTCAAGGACCAGATCGTCGCCACCGGCAAGGCCAGCCACGCGCGCCTGGGGGTGGCGATCCAGGAAGTGAACCAGACCCTGGCCGATTCATTCAAGCTCGACAGGCCCGAAGGTGCGCTGATTTCCAACGTCGACGTCGGCGGGCCCGCCGAGCGCGCCGGGCTGCAAACGGGCGACGTCATCCGCAAGGTGAACGACCAGCCCATCATCGCGGCAAGCGACCTGTCGGCCTGGGTCGGGCAGTCCGCACCCGGCGACAAAGTGACGCTGGACGTGTGGCGCCAGGGCAAGCACGAGTCGCTCAGCGCCACGCTCGCCGATGCCAGCGACAAGAAGGCACAGGTGGCCGTCGGCGACAAGGCCGCGCAGGGCGGCAAGCTCGGCTTGGCCTTGCGCGCGCTGCAGCCCGAGGAAAGGCGCGACGCTGGCGTGGACGGCCTGCTCATCGAAGACGCTGGCGGCGCCGCGGCTCGGGCGGGCGTGCAGGCGGGCGACGTTCTGATGGCCGTGAATGGCGTGCCGGTGTCCAAGGTCGACCAGGTGCGTCAGGCGGTGGCGAAGTCGGAGAAGTCGGTGGCGCTGCTGATCCTGCGCGACGGCAGCAAGATCTTCGTGCCGGTGCGGATCGGCTGACCGGTATGGCACGCGGAGTGAGCGAGACTCACTTCGCGAGTTGCCTGCGAATGCCCTGTAACTCGCGCCGTCGCGCCGCGCTGACCTCGGGATAGCTCATTTTCAGGCCCTCCAGTGCGTCGAGGACGATCTGCGACACGATCAGCCGCGCGTTGTGCTTGTCGTCGGCCGGCACGATGAACCAGGGCGAATCGGTCGTGCTGGTGGCGCTCAAGGCGTGGCCGTAGGCCTGCATATAGGAGTCCCAGTAGCTTCGCTCGGTAATGTCGGCGGCGCTGAACTTCCAGTTCTTGTCGGGCTCGTCGATGCGGGCCAGCAGGCGCTTGCGCTGCTCCTCCTTGGACAGGTGCAGGAAGATCTTGACGATGCGCGTGCCGTTGGCATGCAGATGACGTTCCAGGTCGACGATGGAGCGGTAGCGACCGTGCCATACCGATTCGTCGGCGGCTGGGTCGGGCAGACGCTCGCTGTGCAGAAGATCGGTGTGCACGCGCACGATCAACACCTCTTCGTAGTACGAGCGGTTGAAGATGCCGATCCGGCCGCGCTCGGGCAGATCGCGCGTGGTGCGCCAGAGGAAGTCGTGCAGCAGTTCCGTCGCGCTCGGATGCTGGAAGCTGAACACCTGGCAGCCTTGCGGGTTCACGCCCGACATCACGTGGCGGATGGCGCCGTCCTTGCCGGCGGTGTCCATCGCCTGGAACACCAGCAGCAAGGCGTGGCGGTTCGACGCATAGAGCAGGCGCTGCTGGTCGCTCAACTCATCGACATGGTCCTGCAACAGCTTGCGGTAAGCCTTCTTCGACTTGCACAGGTCCTTGACGTTCGTGGCCCACAGGCCGAGGTCGACCTCGGCACCTTCGCAGACCTTGAAATCATCGGTGGAGATCTTCACTGAACACTCCCTTGGACCGTCGCCGATTGACGCTCAGCGCGCTTCATTGGATCGATTCTTCTGTGCAAGGCGTTCGATCAAGCCGTCGATGCCGCTGCGGCCAATCTCGGCGGCGAAGATGTTGCGATAGTTCAGGGTCAACCAGACGCCCAGCACATTGACGTCGAAAATCTTCCAGCCTTCCGCGGTCTTGACGAGTCGGTAGTCGAGCCGCACCGGAGACCCGCGACCGTGGACCTCGGTTCGCACGACCGCCTGCCGGACGAGCGGACCGAGATGCAGCGGCTTGACGCGGATGGTCTGATCAGTCACCTGCGCCAGAGCGCCCGCGTAGGTGCGCAGCACCAGACTGGTGAACTCTTCTTGCAGGCGCATGCGTTGTGCAGGCGAGGCCCGTCGCCAGTAGCGCCCCAGCGCGGAAGACGTCATGCGCCGGGCGTCGACGTGGGGCATGATCTCGGCATCGACCAAAGCGAGCACCTTGCCAATGTCACCGGCCCGAATCTCAGGGTCGGCCCGAATGGCATCCATGACACTGGCTGACAGATTGGTGATGAGCATTTCCGGCGCGAGGGGCTCAGCGCCAGCCCAGGTCCCGGTCCAGAACACCGCGACGAACATCAATCCAAAGATTGCGCGACGTCGCCCGCCACAGCGTGCCTTACTGACTCCGATTGTTTCGCGATCGATGGTCATGCAAGTTCCTTGTTGATCGCCTGAACCCCTGCGGCCAGGCTTTGTGCGCAGGCTTGTGCCGCCTGGCGAACCGCTTCGCCTTGGGTCGGGAAGGCGTGGATCACATGGGCCAGGCGGCGCAGGCCCAGGCCGGCCACCATGGCCAGCGAGACGTTGTTGATCAACTCGCCGGCATGGCGGCCGACGATGGTGGCGCCCAGGATGCGGTCGGTGCCTTCGCGCACGTGGATCTTCACAAAGCCTTCTTCTTCGCCGTCGGTGATGGCGCGCACCACGTCGTGCATCGGCACGGTGTAGGTCTTGACCGGAATGCCCTGCGCGCGGGCCTGGCGCACGTACAGGCCGACGTGGGCCACCTGCGGGTCGGTGTAGGTGCACCAGGGCACCGTCAGCGCGCTCAGTCGCTGGCGGCCGCGGTAGAGCGCATTGCGCACCACGATGCGGGCCGAGGCCTCTGCCGTGTTCGTGAATGCGTGTTCCAGACAGACATCGCCGGCCGCGAAGATGCGTGGGTTGCGGGTGCGCAGGAAGTCGTCGACCCGGATGCCGGACTCGATGTCGTAGGCCACGCCGGCGTTCTCCAGGTCCAGGCCCTGCACCGCGGGCAGTCGGCCGATGCCGGTCAGGATCTCGTCGACCACCGTCGTCTGCGTGTTGCCGTCGTTGACCATCGTGACGTGCTTGCGCCCGCCCTCCAGGCGCACGGCGATGACCTTGCAGTTCAGGTGAATCTCGACGCCGTCGTGCGCCAGCGCGTGGGCCACCATCTGCGCGGCGTCGCGCTCTTCCCGGGGCAGGAAAAGCGGTTCGCTGTGCGAGATGAGCGTCCGGCTGCCGAAACGCGCGAACGCCTGGGCCAGTTCACAGCCGAGTGGCCCGCCGCCGATGACCAACAGGCTGGGCGGCAGCTGGGTCAGCTCGAAAACGCTTTCGTTGGTCAGGAAGCCGGCGGTGGCCAGGCCTTCGATGTCCGGCACCAACGGGCGCGAGCCGGTGGCGATCAAGGCCTTCTTGAAGCGCAAGCGAACGCCATCGACATCGACCGCATCGGCACTGAGGAAGCGCGCGCGGCCGACGTGCAACTCGATGCCTTCTTCATGCAGGCGCGCAGCCGAGTCCACACGCAGGATGCGGTCGCGCACGCGGCGCATGCGCTCCATCACCGCCGCGAAGTCGACCTTGATCTCGGCCGGTACGTCGACGCCGACACTCTGCGCGTTGCGCATCTCAGCCAACAACTGCGCGCTTCTAAGCAGGGTCTTGGAAGGAATGCAGCCTTCGTGCAGGCAGTTGCCGCCGATGTGGTGCGACTCGATCAGCGCCACGCGCACGCCCGCTGCGGCGGCACCGCGTGCGGCCGCCAGACCGGCAGGCCCGGCGCCGATGATCAGCAGGTCGTAGCGATCGCGCCCGGCTGGGGTTTGTCCATCTACAGCGAGCGGGGTGGTCGGGCTCGGGCCCGTCCGCGTTCGTGACGGCACGACAGACCGGTGATGCTTCGCTGCCATGGGCACGGGGGTATGTATCGCCGTCATCGGTGTGCGTCTTCGGCCAGCCAACCACCGCGGAAGCCGGCACGGAGCAGGCCGGTACGGATCGGCACCGAGTCGCGCAGCAGCCGCCACAGCAGGCCGGAGCGGAAGTTCTCGACCATCAGCACGATCATTCCCTGGTCGAGTCCGAAGCTGCCTTCAGACACCCAGCCCGAGGCGCGCGCGCCTTTTGCAGTGCCAACCACCGGTGGACCCGCGTGCACCGTGTCGTTGTAGCCGCTGGCCCGAATGACCTCGCCACCCCGGGCCAGCATCCTGCGCAGCGCCGGCAACGCAAGTTCAGGCGCGAACACCAGCGACGAAAGCACCGCCGGGCCGCTCAGAGTGCCGTCGTCGGGCCCCCAAGGGACGCCACGCGCGGCGTAGCCGTAGAACGACTGCCGCCGACCGGCCACCCGCTGCCGTGGCGTGCTCGGGCCGTCGCCGGCCGACAAACCCCAGCCGTCTTCTTCGTAGCCGGTGAAGCCGCGCGGGTTGCGGATGGCGTACTCACGCTGCACGTAGGTGGCGCGGCGGCTGTTCTCGAAGTAGTCGCAATGCTTCTCGCGCATGAAGCGGTCGCGGATGCCGCGGAAGTCGATCCAGGCGTGCGAGAACTGGTCGATGAAGAGCGGCCCGGCATACAGAAAGTCGATGCCGTAGAGGTTCTCCCACTGGTAGGTGCCGGTCCAGGCCGGGAACCTAGCGTCGGTGAGCGGATGCGTGGGCGAACCCAGGCCCAGCGCGTAGAGCAGCAGGGCTTCGCTGTAGCCCTCCCAGCGGTAGTTCAGGAAGCCGCTGCCGGGCTTCCAGCCGTGCACGACGGCGGCCCCAGCACGCCACGGCAGCGGGGGGCCGGTCGGCGGCAGTCGTTCTACGGCTACGCCGCGCGTGGCGTCCCTTGGGGGCCCGACGACGGCACCCTGGGGGGCCCGTCGGGGGTTTCGTCGCTGGTGTTCGGGCCTGGACTTGCGGTGCCGGCGCTGCGCAGGGAGGTGGTCCCGGGCGGGG
>JACMQP010000394.1 GCA_014376915.1 Ramlibacter sp. | reverse complement strand
TCTGGCCGGCGCAAAGCGGTCCGCCACCATCAGCAGCGCGAACACCAGCGTGCCAGCCACAAAGCCCAGCTGCACCGCCGACGTCAGCGTGCCCACCGCCGCGGCCGGCAGTCCCCACGCCTGCTGCAGGTCGGGCATCACGGCATTGACGGCGAACCACAGCGAGGTGCCGGCGAATTGCGCCAGCACGATCACCGGCAGGATGCGGCGCGGGACCGCGGCGAGTTGCACGACGCGCGTGTCAGGGCACGTCGACGATGTCCCGGTCCGGACCTTGGCCGACGGGGATGGTCGGGTGCGGCGGCCGCAGCGGCGGGGCGCCGACCGGCACCGCCCGGGCGAGGAACTCGACCACGGAGGTAGCGAAGATGTCGTTGCGGTCGCCCGCCACCATGTGGCCGGCGCCGGTGACGCTGACGTATTCAGCGGTCGGGCACAGTTTGAGGAATTCCTGCGCGCCCGCCTCGCTCAGCAAGTCCGACAGACCGCCGCGCACCAGGAGCGTCGGCAGGTCGAGGTTGCGCGCGCACGCTTCCAGCCGCGCCGTGCGGTCGACCAGGTTGCGGCTGGCGGCGCGAAAGCGCGGGTCCCAGTGCCAGTGGAACTTGCCGTCGGCGCCGAGGCGCACGTTCTTGGCCAGGCCGTCGAGATTGTTCTTGCGCTGGCGGTGCGGCTGGTAGCTCTGGATCGCCGCGGCGACTTCCGCCAGCGAGTCGAAGCCATCGGGCTTGAGCGTCATGAAGGCCTGGATGTTGGCCACCCCTTCCGATTCGATCCGGGGCGCGATGTCCACGAGCACCAGCGCCGTCGCGTCGACATGTTTCTCGCCGACCGCCACCAGGCTGGTGCCGCCGCCCATCGACGCACCGACCAGCACCGGCCGGCGGTTGCCGAGCGCGGCGATCACGCACTGCAGGTCTCGCACCATCACGTCCTGGCCGTACAGGCCGTCCGGCGCCCAGTCGGTGTCGCCGTGGCCGCGCGCGTCAAAGGCCACGGCGTGGTAGCCGGCCGCGCCGAGGGTCTGGCCCGCGCCCTTCCAGGCGTGGCGGGTCTGGCCGCCGCCGTGCTGCAGCAGCACCAGCGGGCCGTCCGGATCGCCCCATGAATCGCCCGCGATTCGGATGCCGCCGTGCCCCGGCCAGTAATGCATCGGATCGGGCGTGCCGGGCAGGCGGGTGTGGGTGGCGTTCATCGGTGGTTCCTGTCTTTTCATTCTACCGACGCATGTCCGCAGCGCCTGCGCCTAAGATGCGTGGCAATTTCCCAGGGGAACTTCATGCCACGTGAAATCCGCATCAATGCGTTCGACATGAACTGCGTGGGCCACATCCAGCAGGGCCTGTGGACCCACCCGCGCGACCAGTCGACACGCTACCTCGACATCCACTACTGGACCGACTACGCGAAACGGCTGGAGGCGGGCCTGTTCGACGGCATTTTCTTCGCCGACGTGGTCGGTGTGTACGACGTGCTGGGCGCCAGCCCCGACGCCGCCGTGCGCGGTGCGGTGCAGGTGCCCGTCAACGATCCGATGCTGCTGATCCCGGCGATGGCGGCGGCGACGCAGCACCTGGGCTTCGGCGTCACCGCCAACCTCACCTACGAGCAGCCCTATGGGTTCGCGCGCCGGATGTCGACGCTGGATCACCTGACCGGCGGCCGGATCGGCTGGAACATCGTCACCGGCTACCTGGACAGCGCGGCCCGCGCCGTCGGCCTCACGGGCCAGACCGCGCACGACGACCGCTACGACCTGGCCGACGAGTACATGGAGCTGGTCTACCGGCTGTGGGAAGGCAGTTGGGAAGACGGCGCGGTGCGGCGCGATCGGGCAGCCGGCGTCTATGCCGATCCGGCGAAGGTGCACCTCGTGCACCACGCGGGCAGGCAGTACAAGGTCGACGCCGTGCACCTGAGCGAACCCTCCCCGCAGCGCACTCCGGTGCTGTACCAGGCCGGCTCGTCGCCGCGCGGCTCGCGCTTCGCTGCCACCCACGCCGAATGCGTGTTCCTCAACGGCCAGAGCCAGCCCGGCGTGCAGAAGATCGTCCAGGGCATCCGCGCCCAGGCCGTACAGCAGGGACGCGCCACCGACGACATCAAGGTGTTCCTCGGCGCGACGGTGGTGACCGGCCGCACCGACGCGCAGGCGCAGGAGAAGTTCGCGGAGTACCGGCGTTACGCCAGCTCGGAGGCGGCGCTGGTGCACGCGGCGGCGTCGATGGGCATCGACTTCTCGAAGTACGACATCGACGAGCCGATCGAGACCGGCAAGACCCAGGCCATCGTCTCCAACGTCGAGGCGATGACGCGCACAGCCGGCCCGCAATGGACGCGCCGCAAGCTGCTGGAGCAGATGGTGCTGGGCAGCCGGCAGCCGCCGTGGGTGGGTTCGGCCGAGGCGATCGCGCAGACACTGATCGACTGGAGCGAGCAGGCCGGCGTCGACGGCTTCAACCTCGCGCGCACCGTGGTGCCGGAATGCTTCGACGACTTCATCGCGCTGGTGGTGCCGCAGTTGCAGGAACGCGGCGCCTTCAAGACCGCCTACGCGCCGGGGTCGCTGCGCGGCAAGCTGTTCGGCCGCGACCGGCTGCCGGCCAGTCACCCGGTGGCGCGCTGGCGCGCGTGATCACCAGACCATCACCGACGTCGCGTCGGGCAGGTCGGCGTGGTACAGCCGCACGCCGACCTGGTAGTTGCGGCCAGCGGTGAGCCGCATGGTGACGAGCGCGTTGCGGTCCTCGCCGCCGTCGTCGTCGCCGGCGATCTGCACATTGCCTTCCGGGGTCACCTCGAACAACACCAGCACCGTGTCCGACGTGCCGAAGGTACCGATGCGGAAGGTGCGGGTCTGGTCGGGATTGAAGCCGAACACCCGGGTCTCGCCCTTGCCCAGCGCCAGCTTCTGCGACATCGCCACTTCGAGCAGCGGCACGTCGGCGGGATGGCCCGGGTACGACTCGCGCATCCAGGTTTCGTCCAGCGGCGACAGCCCGCCGCGCGGCTTGAGCCCCGTGGCGAAGTAGCGCGTCGGCTCGCGCACCAGGCCCGGCTCGAACTCGTATTCCATGACCGAATCCGGGTCCCACTCGCTGCCCTTGACCGACTTCACGGAAATCTTGTCGAGGATGTTGTGGTTGATCTGTTCATCGTTCCAATGGTTCGGCGGGCCGCGGAAATAGCTCTTGACCGCCTCCTGCTCCCACACGATGCCGGCGAACGGGTTCTGGTGCTCGTGCTCCAGCCCCAGCGTGTGGCCGATCTCGTGCAGGGCCGTGTCGCGGCCGTAGGCGGTCGTGAGCGGCCAGCCGAAATTCATCGTGCGTTCACCGGCGTCGCGGACGTTCAGCACGTCGCGGCCGACGAACGACCAGGAGCCGTCGTCAGGGTCGAAGCCGATCCGCACCGTCGCGTCCGCGGGCCGAGTCACCCGGCGAAACGTGATCCCGATGCCGAGGTCGAACCACTTCCTGAAAGCGCCCTGCACGACCTCGCGGTCGGTGTCGTTGCCGCACCAGGCGGCCGGCACGGCGTCGCCGGCCCGGTAGCAGTAGTAGGTCAGGTCGGTGCCGTTCACCCACTTCTTGCCGAAGGTGATGATGGCGGATGCTCGCAGCGCGGAGACGCCCGGCGCGATGTCCCTGGGACGCTGCAGCGGCTGGGCGCAGTAGCGGCGGCGCGCGGTGGGGGTGGGATTCGGGCTGTTCATGGATGCCTCCTGTGGGCTGGGTTGGGCCAAGCAACTCTAGGAGGCGAAGGGCCGGATTTCCACCTTCATTTGCAGGATTGACGATCAATGCTGGCGCTGGCTGCCACCACCCCTGCCATGGGCGCACT
>JACMQP010000393.1 GCA_014376915.1 Ramlibacter sp. | reverse complement strand
TTCATCGACAGCGCCGACCTGAAATACCAGTCGGCGCAGTCGCTGAGCAAACCGATCGCTGCGGCAGTCCAGGCCGTGCTGGCCTGCGTGACCAGCGGCGGCAAGGTGCTGGCCTGCGGCAACGGCGGCTCGGCGGCCGACGCCCAGCATTTCTCTGCCGAGTTCATCGGCCGGTTCGAACGCGAGCGGCCCGAGCTCGGCGCGATCGCGCTAACCACGGACAGCTCGATCCTCACGGCGATCGCCAACGATTACGACTTCACCCGCATCTTCTCCAAGCAGGTGCGCGGCCTGGGCCAAGCCGGTGATGTGCTGCTGGCCATGTCGACCAGCGGCAACTCGGCCAACATCCTGGCCGCCATCGAGGCAGCGCACGAACGCGAAATGACCGTGGTGGCGCTGACCGGGCGCGGCGGCGGCAAGATCACCAACCTGCTGCGCGAGACCGACGTCCATGTCTGCGTGCCGCACGACCGCACGGCGCGGATCCAGGAAGTTCACCTGCTGGTGCTGCACTGCATCTGCGACGGCGTCGACACCCAGCTCCTCGGAGAACAGGAATCCCCAACATGACCCCGAAGTTTTCGTCTTCTGTCCTGACCATCGCGCTGGTCGCCTCGCTGGCTGCCACGCTGAGCGCCTGCGTCCCGCTGGTGGTGGGCGGCGCAGCGATGTCCGCCATGGTCGCCGTCGACCGGCGCACCTCCGGCGCCCAACTGGAGGACGAAGGCATCGAGCTGCGCGGCGCCAGCCGGCTGCGCGACACCTTCGGCGACCGCGCCCACATCAACATCACCAGCTACAACCGCCAGGTCCTGCTGACCGGCGAAGTGCCCAACGACGCCGCCAAGCAGCAGGCCGAGCAGGTGATCGCGCGGGTCGAAAACGTGAAGACGATCGTCAACGAGCTGGGGGCTGCAGGCAACAGCACCCTGGTGCAGCGCTCCTCTGACGTGCTGATCACCGGCAAGATCAAGGCGTCGCTGGTCGACGCCAAGGACCTGTATGCGGGCGCGTTCAAGGTGGTAACGGAGCGCAGCACGGTCTACCTGATGGGCCGGGTGACGCCGCGCGAAGCCGACCGCGCCACCTCCATCGCGCGCCAGATCGACGGCGTGCAGCGCGTGGTGCGCATCTTCGAGGTGATCAGCGACGACGAGATGCGACGCGTCCAGACCCAGATCGCGCCGACCGCGCCGACCGCGCCGATCAGCCAGAAGCCCTGAAGGGAACTGGGTCCCGGGTCAGGCCCGGAACGGAACAACCAGGGCGGGCGCGCCCGCCGCAGGTCATTTCAGCCGGGTGATCAGGCTGGAGGTGTCCCAGCGCCGGCCGCCAGCGGCCTGCACGTCGGCATAGAACTGGTCCACCAGTGCCGTCACCGGCAGCCGGGAGCCGTTGCGCTTGGCTTCGTCCAGCACCAGACCCAGGTCTTTGCGCATCCAGTCGACCGCGAAGCCGAACTCAAACTTGCCTTCGATCATGGTCTTACCGCGGTTGTCCAGCTGCCAACTCTGGGCTGCGCCCTTGCCGATCACTTCGAGCACCTGGTTCATGTCGAGGCCGGCCTTCTGGCCGAAGGCAATCGCCTCCGACAGCCCCTGCACCAGCCCGGCGATGCAGATCTGGTTGACCATCTTGGCCAGCTGGCCGGCGCCCGCCGCGCCCAGCAACGTGAACGCGCGCGCAAACGCCAGCGCCACCGGCTGGACTGCCTCGAACGCCGCCGGCTCGCCGCCGCACATCACCGTCAGCATGCCGTTCTGCGCGCCGGCCTGGCCGCCGGAAACCGGCGCATCCACGAACCGCAGGCCAACCGCCTGCGCCTGCACCTGCAGCTCGCGCGCGATGTCGGCCGACGCCGTGGTGTGGTCGACGAATGTCGCGCCTTTCTTCATGCCGGTAAAGGCACCTTCCTCGCCCAGCGTGACGCTGCGCAGATCGTCGTCGTTGCCGACGCAGCAGAACACGAAGTCGGCGTCTTTCGCGGCCAGCGCCGGCGTCGCCGCCGAATGACCCTTGAATTCCTGCTTCCAGGCCTCGGACTTCGCGGCGCTGCGGTTGTACACCGTCACGTGGTGGCCCGCGCGCGCCAGATGGCCGGCCATGGGGAAACCCATCACGCCGAGGCCGAGGAAGGCGATCTTGCGCGAAGGCGTGGGTTCGTAGGTTTTCGGATTGGTGCTGGCCATGCTCGGATTCCTGGGAAAGGGTTGCGGATGCCGCTATTTTGAACGCATGCGAACAAACAAAAAGACCGTTCCCGGAAAGGCCGGCCTTGGCGCCTTCTTCCGGGCCGACGGGATTGGTTGCGGGGAGTCCGGATCCCGGATCAAACCGGGGATGACAGGTGACTAGACGATCGCGAGGTGCTCGGTGCCGGCCGACAGGTCCTGGCTCTTGGCGCGCTGCGAATTAAGCTTGATCTGCAGCCGCAGGTCGTTGACCGAGTCGGCGTTGCGCAGCGCATCTTCGTAGGTGATGACGTTGTTCTCGTAGGCGTCGAACAACGCCTGGTCGAACGTCTGCATGCCCAGGTTGCGGCTCTTCTTCATGATCTCCTTGATCTCGGAGACTTCGCCCTTGAAGATCAAGTCGGAGATCAGTGGCGTGTTGAGCATGATCTCGACCGCTGCGGCCCGGCCCTTGCCGTCCTGCTTGGGCACCAGCCGCTGCGAAATGAAAGCCTTGAGGTTGAGCGACAGGTCCATCAGCAGCTGTCCGCGGCGCTCTTCCGGGAAGAAGTTGATCACGCGGTCCAGCGCCTGGTTCGCGCTGTTGGCGTGCAGAGTGGCCAGGCACAGGTGACCGGTTTCGGCGAAGGCGACGGCGTGTTCCATGGTCTCGCGGTCGCGGATCTCGCCCATCAGGATCACGTCCGGCGCCTGCCGCAGTGTGTTCTTCAGCGCCGCTTCCCAGCTGTCGGTGTCCAGGCCCACTTCGCGCTGCGTCACCACGCAGTTCTTGTGCGGGTGCACGAACTCGACCGGGTCCTCGATCGTGATGATGTGACCATAGGAGTTCTCGTTGCGCCAGTCGACCATCGCCGCGAGCGTGGTGGACTTGCCCGAGCCGGTCGCGCCCACCAGGATGGTGAGGCCGCGCTTGGCCATCGCCACTTCCTTGAGGATCTGCGGAACGCCGAGGCCGTCGATGGTCGGCAGCACCTGCGGGATCACCCGCAGCACCATGCCCACCTTGCCCTGCTGCACGAACGCATTGACGCGAAAGCGGCCGATGCTCGGCGGCGAGATCGCGAAGTTGCACTCCTTGGTGCGCTCGAACTCCGCCGCCTGCTTGTCGCTCATGATCGAGCGGGCCAGCGCCAGCGTGTGGCCGGCATTGAGGGGCTGGGGCGAAACCTTGGTGATCTTGCCGTCGACCTTCATGGCCGGCGGAAAGTCACCGGTGATGAACAGGTCGCTGCCGCTGCGGCTGACCATCAGCTTGAGCAGGTCGTTGATGAATTTTGTGGCCTGGTCGCGTTCCATGGAAAGGTCCTCGCTATGTTCTTTGTCACTTCAGGGAAGCTGGCGGTCCGACACCCGCGCACCGACGATGCGCAGCCGCAGCGACAGCTTGCGCGCAAGCAGGGCGATCAGGCTGGCCGCCAGCTCGGGGTCGCTGGCCATCAGCGCATCGAGCGCGTCGGCGCTCAACACGCCGATCTCGCAATCGTTCAGCGTAGTGCAGTGGGCGAACCGCATGCCGCTGTCCAGCAGCGACATTTCGCCCAGGATGTCACCAGGCCGGGCTTCGGCCATGCGCATCTGTTCGCCCCAGGGCTGCAGCCGGTCGACGGCGATCGTGCCGCTGAGCAGCACGATCATGAAGTTGCTGTATTCGTCCTGCCGGATGATGTCGCGCCCGGCCGGGACACCGGCGAAATCGAAGAAGGCCTCGAGCCGGCCGATGGCATCGATGCCGAGCCGGCCCATGTACTTGTCGCGACTCCACAGCGATTGCAGGAGCTCGACGCCGCGGGTCGAACCCAGGGCCGCGGCCTCGAGCTCGCGGGCGCGAGAGATCCACGACACGAGCATGGACGGGTCCACGCCGAGGTCGCCGAACGCACTGCTGAACAGGAGGCTATCGGGTCGTTCACCACCCGGGGCGTTGCGCTGGATCCGATCGCTGCCTTGCTTCATCGCGGCTCCTTGGCTGCCTGGAAGGGCGGGCGCATCAACCCGGGAAGTTTTCCGGGATCTTGGCCTTGCCGCGGGCTTCGGCCGGACTGATCATGTTGCGTTTGACCAGGTCCGTCAGATTCTGGTCCAGCGTCTGCATGCCGAAGCTGTTGCCGGTCTGGATGGCGGAATACATCTGTGCCACCTTGGCTTCGCGGATCAGGTTGCGAATGGCGGAGGTGCCCAGCATGATCTCGTGCGCCGCGATCCGGCCGGTGCCGTCCTTGGTCTTGCACAGGGTCTGCGAGATCACCGCCTGCAGCGACTCGGAGAGCATGGCGCGGACCATTTCCTTCTCGTCGGCGGGGAACACGTCGATGATCCGGTCGATGGTCTTGGCGGCCGACGACGTGTGCAGCGTGCCGAACACCAGGTGACCCGTCTCCGCCGCCGTCATCGCCAGGCGGATGGTTTCCAGGTCGCGCATTTCGCCCACCAGGATCGCGTCCGGGTCTTCGCGCAGGGCCGACTTCAGCGCCGCCGCGAACGACAGCGTCATGTTGCCGACCTCGCGCTGGTTGATCAGGCACTTCTTGGATTCGTGGACGAACTCGATCGGGTCTTCGACCGTCAGGATGTGTCCGTATTCGGTTTCGTTCAGGAAATTCACCATCGCGGCCAGCGTGGTCGACTTGCCCGAACCGGTGGGCCCGGTCACCAGCACCATGCCGCGCGGCTTGAGCGCGAGATCACCGAAGATCTTGGGCGCGTTCAGCTGCTCCAGCGTGAGGATCTTCGACGGAATCGTCCGGAACACGGCACCAGCGCCGCGCTGCTGGTTGAAGGCGTTGACCCGGAACCGGGCCAGGCCGTCGATCTCGAACGAGAAGTCGACTTCCAGGAATTCCTCGTAGGTCTTGCGCTGGGTGTCGTTCATGATGTCGTACACCATCCCGTGGACCTGCTTGTGGTCCAGCGCACCGACGTTGATGCGGCGCACGTCGCCATGGACGCGGATCATCGGGGGCAAGCCGGCGGAAAGATGAAGGTCGGAGGCCTTGTTCTTGACGCTGAACGCCAGCAGCTGGGTAATATCCACGAATGCCCTCGTTTGTTGGTTTGCTCTAGTGCCGGTTAATTATGACCACGATTCGTAACAACCTCCAACGAGTTCAGCAGCGGATCGCAGCGGCTTGTGCACAGGCGCAACGCCCCGTGACCGATGTCACGCTGCTGGCAGTATCCAAGACCTTCGGCCCCGACGCGGTGCGCGAAGCGCACTCGGCCGGCCAATGCGCGTTTGGCGAAAACTACATCCAGGAGGCGGTCGAAAAGATCATCATGCTGCGCGAGTTGCCGCTGCAGTGGCACTGCATCGGGCCGTTGCAAAGCAACAAGACCCGGCTGGTCGCGGCCCACTTCGATTGGGTCCACAGCGTCGATCGCCTCAAGATCGCGCAGCGCCTGTCCGAGCAACGGCCGGCCGATCTGGCGCCGCTGCAGGTCTGTATTCAGGTCAACATCGATGGCGGCGCGACCAAGGCCGGTGTGCTGCCGCAGGATGCGTTGGCGCTGGCGCGCGAAGTGCAGCAGCTGCCACGACTTCGATTGCGCGGACTGATGACGATCCCCGAGCCAGTGCCGGACTTCGAAGCGCAGCGCGCGGTGCACCTGCGCGCGCGTGAATTGTTAGCTCAACTCAATGACGCGGGTCTCGGACTCGACACCTTGTCGATGGGAATGACCGCCGACATCGAGGCCGCGATCGATGCCGGCAGCACCATGGTGCGGGTAGGCACCGCGGTCTTCGGCGGCCGGCCGGCGCAATAGCGGCGACGAATGCTCTCGCGGCGCCCTGCCATATTTTCTTGATCGCCCTCTCCGCTCCCCCGCAGCCGCGGCCGACGGGTGGCAAGCCCTACTTCTTTGGCGCCTGCGGGCCAAGCGACTTGACGCTGCCGCAGTCGGCGCCGAGCCAGCGACCCGTGCCCTCCATGGTGACCTTCTCGGCCTTGCCGTCGACCTGGGCGTTGACCGTCATGCGCGAGGTATAGGCCTCCGGGCTGCTGAAAGTGACCTGGCCCTCGCCACTGGAAGGCGGGTTGGTGCAGGCGAAAGCCATCTTCATCGTATTGCCGGTGCGCGCCTGGTTGGTGGTCTTGCAGTCACCCTGCTGGGCCGGCACTTCATTGCGCTCGGTCATCTCACGGGTCATGCACACCTGCACGCTCATGCCGCCGGCCGGTCCCGCCTTGCCCATCTTCACGCCGGCCTTGGCCATCTGCTCCTCCATCATCTTGCGCTGCTCGGGCGGCATCGAGGCCAGCTGCTTCTGCATCTCGGCCATGGCGTTCTGCATCTGGCCGCTGCCGCCCTGCATCTTGTTGCTGATCTCCCACAGGCCTGGCTTGAGCGACTGGGCGGCGACCGGCAGGACCGCGATGGCGGCCCCCGCCACGACGATGAGACGAATCAGGTTCATGGCAGCTCCGGAGTGGAAAAGCCCGATTGTGGAACGCGCCGCAGGCCTTGGTATCAGCGCTTTCCCGGCCTTGCTCAGGCGGCCGTGGCCTGGCGTACCGCGTGTTCCCAGCCGGCCATCAGCTCGCCGGCGCGGTCGCGGCCCAGTGTCGGCACAAACCGCCGCTCGGCCCGCCACAGCGCCGCCAGCTCGTCGCCGCTACTGAGCTCGCCACAGGCCAGGCCGGCCAGGCAGGCCGCGCCCCGGGCTCTGGCTTCGGGCAC
>JACMQP010000392.1 GCA_014376915.1 Ramlibacter sp. | reverse complement strand
GAACAGGCCGAAGTCGTGCAGCGCGCCGTCGGCCGTCCAGGCCTGCGCGCCGAGCACGTTGTGGACCATGTTGCCGTAAGCGATGCTGCGGCTGCCGCAGGAGTTGTTGCCGGCCATGCCGCCCAGCGTGGCCTGCGCGCTGGTGGAAACATCGACCGGGTACCAGAGGCCGGTCTTCTTCAGGCCCAGGTTCAGGTGGTCCAGCACGATGCCGGGTTCGACCAGCGCTGTGCGCTTTTCCGCATCGAAGCTCAGGATGCTGCGAACGTGCCTGGAGTGATCGATCACCAGGCCGGCGCCGACGGTCTGGCCGCACTGGCTGGTGCCGCCGCCGCGCGGCACGATCGGCACGCCGAGGTCGCGGCAGATGTCGATCGCGATCTTCACTTCGTCGGCACGGCGCGGCACGAAGACGCCGATCGGCGTCACTTGGTAGATCGAGGCGTCGGTGGCGTAGCGGCCGCGGTCGGCGGGCGAGAACAGCACCTCGCCCCGGGTTTCCGTTGCAAGGCGCTGGGCCAGCCGGCCGGCCACCTCATTGCTCACGCCGGCGACAGCGTCATAGGCCTGGAACGCGGCCTCGCGCGTCACCTTCAGGGGCAGCGGTGCGTTCATGGTGCGGCTCCTGCCGCCAGCTTGCTGGCCTGGCGCAACTGCTCGACGACGACGTCGCGCTTGTGGTCCAGGTGTTCCGCCAGCACCTTGCGCATGGCGCCAGCGTCGCGCTTGCTAAGCGCCTCGATTATGCGATCGTGTTCCGCCATCGCCTGCTTCCACTTGCCCTCGTCCTGGTTGGAGCGGAAGCGCAGCGCCTGCAGCCGGGCGTTGACCCGGTTGTAGGTGATGGTGAGCACGCTGTTCTTGGCAGCCTGGTTGATCGCGCTGTGGATCTTCGAATTGAGCCGGTAATAAGCCGACAGGTCGCGCCGGGTGTAAGCGGCCAGCATTTCAAAGTGCATGGCGCGGATCTCGGCCAGTTCAGCGTCGGTGATGCGCTGCGCCGCCAGTTCGCCCGACATGGCTTCGAGTCCCGCCATCATCTCGAACGTGCTGAGCACGTCGGCCTCGGTCAGCTCCACGGCGATGGCGCCGCGATTGGGCAGCAGTTCCACCAGGCCTTCGGCGGCCAGCATCTTGATGGCCTCGCGCAGCGGCGTGCGCGAGACTTGTAGCACCTCGGCCAGCTCGCGCTCGTTGAGCTTGGCGCCGGGCGCGATCTGGTTTTCGACCAGCATCTGGCGCAGGCGCCGGACCACCTGCTCATGCAGGGCGGCGCGGGGGATGGAGATGATTTCAGCAGTCATTCGGGCATTTTGTATGCAAAAAATAAGCTTGTCAAAATCGACGCGGTAAGTGACGTGTCGTTGACAAATGAATTTTGTATGCAAAAATTGCGGCATCGTTCTGGAGATTTTTTGCCATGTTGACGCTCGACTTCCACCCCACCGGTCGCCACTTCCTGCAGATCCCCGGCCCGTCGCCGGTACCCGACCGCATCCTGCGGGCGATGAGCCTGCCGACCATCGACCACCGCGGCCCGGAGTTCGCGCAGCTCGGCCTGCGGGTGCTGTCGGGCATCCAGAAAATTTTCCAGACGAAGCACCCCGTGATCATTTACCCGGCCTCCGGCACCGGCGCCTGGGAAGCGTCCCTGTGCAATTTGCTGTCGCCCGGCGACCACGTGCTGATGTACGAGACCGGGCACTTCGCCTCGCTGTGGATCAAGATGGCGACGCGGCTGGGCCTGAAGGCTGAAGTGCTGACGCGCCCCGGAATCGAAGGCTGGCGCCGCGGCGTCCAGGCCGACCTGATCGAGAGCCGTCTCAAGGCCGACACCGCCCACGCGATCAAGGCCGTCTGCGTGGTGCACAACGAAACCTCGACCGGCGTCACCAGCAACATCGTCGCCGTGCGCAAGGCCATCGACGCGGCGAAACATCCGGCGCTGTTGATGGTCGATTCGATCTCCGGCCTGGCCTCGGCCGAATACAAGCACGACGAGTGGGGGGTGGACGTCACCGTCAGCGGCTCGCAGAAGGGCCTGATGCTGCCGCCCGGCATCAGCTTCAACGCGCTGTCGCCCAAGGCCATCGCGGCCAGCAAGACGGCGAAGTTGCCCAAGGCGTTCTGGGCCTGGGACGAGATCATCGAGATGAACAAGAGCGGCTACTGGCCGTACACGCCCAACACCAACCTGCTGTACGGCCTGGCCGAGGCCTGCGACATGCTGCTGGACCCGCAGCACGGCGGCCTGCCGGCGGTGTTCGCGCGGCACCAGCGCTGGGGGGAGGGCATGCGCGCGGCGGTCAGGGCCTGGGGCCTGGAGATCCAGTGCGCCGACCCGTCCGTCTACTCGCCGGTGCTGACCGGCGTGATGATGCCAGAGGGTGTCGATGCCGACGCCGTGCGCAAG
>JACMQP010000391.1 GCA_014376915.1 Ramlibacter sp. | reverse complement strand
GTAACCGCCCGATTGTTACCGCGGCTTTTGGGCGTTGACGCGATTGATGATTTCCTGGTCGCCGACGAAGCTTTCGAGGAACTCGTCCCATTCGGCGGGTGAGCGGCGTGCGCAAGTGATCATGCGACTCAGCTCGTCGACGCCGTCGTCGGTGAGCGATGTGCTGCTTTCATCGGGACCGGTGCAGACGCCGACGATGCTCCCGTAGGTGAGGTTGTCGTCGTTGCTGACGATGGCCTCGAGCATTTCCAGATCCTCGCCGAGCAGAGTGGCGACGTATTCCAGCGCGTAGACCCGCCGGACGGTCGGCATCACGCCGCCATTTCGTGCGTGGTCGCCTGAGTGGGCGCCAACGTGGCTGGCAGTGCGCTTTCGGGCGTTGCCAGCGGCGTCCAGTTCCACGGCAGCAACTCGTCGATACGGTTGATCTTGTGATCGTTGATGCGGGCGATGACGTCGGTGAGGTAGGCTTGCGGATCGAGGCCATTCATCTTGGCCGTCTCGATGATGGTCATGGCCCGGGCCAGCGTCTCGGCGCCGGTGTCGGAACCGGCGAACAGCCAGTTGCGTCTTCCGTTTCCGATCGGCCTCAGGGCCCGTTCCGCTGCGTTGTTGTCGATGGCGACGCGGCCATCTTCGAGGAACAGGCAGAACGAGGGCCAGCGCGTCAGTGCGTAGCGGAATGCGTTGGCAAGATCGCCCTTGGCCGGGATACGCGCAAGCTGTTGCTCCGCCCAGGCACGGAACGCCGCCACTTTGGGTTTGCTGTGCGCCTGGCGTGCAGCAAGGCGCGTGTCGGCGCTCTGGCCGGCAACGCGGCTCTCGATGTCATAGAGCGCGCCGATCCGGTCCAGCGCCTCGCGGGCGACGGGAGACCTGGCGCTGACCCAGAGATCATGAAAGTCCCGGCGCAGATGCGCCCAGCAGGCCGCTTCCCTGAACCGGACCGAGCCATCGGCTGCGGCGGCATAAAGCTTGGCATAGCCCTTGTAGGCATCGGCCTGCAGGATGCCGCTGGTTGCCTGCAGGTGCTGGCGGACGTGCTCCTCCTTCCAGTTCACGGCAAACTTGTAGCTGACAGCGGGCGGCGCTGGTCCCGCCCATGGCCGCTGGTCGAGAACATAGCCCCAGATGCGTCCCTGCTTCACGCCTTTGCCGACCGCGCCTCCGGGCTCCTTGCGGCGCAAGGATCGGTCGAGCACCCTGATCGGGGTGTCGTCGGCATGGAGGAGATCGCTGGCCATGACGTGGGCATCGATCCGTTCGATCACCGGCAACACCAGCTTCATGGTCCGACCGCACCAGTCGACCATCGTCGTGTCGAGGATATCGACACCCATGCGGGCGAAGATCTCGTTCAGCCTGTAGAGCGGCAGGTGATCATCGAACTTGGCGACCAGGATGTAGGCCAGCAGCGAGGCGGTCGCCATGCTGCCTGCAAGCGGACGGCCCGGCGCCGGCACCTGGACCATCTTCTCGCAGCAGCGGCACGACTTCTTCAACCTTGCGATCTCGATGACCTTGAGCCGGGCCGTGATCATGTCGAGCATCTCGCTGACGTCTTCGCCAACGAGGCGCAGTGCACCGCCGCAGTCGGGACAGGCAGTACCGGGGTCGAGTTCACGGCGTTCCCGCGGCGTGTCAGCCGACACCCGTGGCCGGCGGCGTGGCTTGCGTCCGGGCGTATCGCTGGCGCGGTCCGGCGCGGCGTTCTCGTCGGCGACGGTGCCAACTTCGGCGGCCGCGATCAACAGGTCTTCGAGCGCCAGTTCCAGTTGTTCGATCTCGCGCGTGATCTTCTCGGAGGATTTGCCGAACGCCTGCTTCTTGAGCTTGGCGATGCGCAGTTGCAGGCTCTGGATCAGTTGGTCACAGACCCGCACGGTCGCTGACAACTGGGCGTTCCGGGCCTGCAACGCGGTCACCATCGCCTTCAGGGCGACGGGATTATCCGGCAGCAAATCGGGCAACGGCGACATGGGTTCTGGTAGCGCATCTGCCGTCGGAACACCAGTAAAGACGCGCGTTATCAGTTAGATAATCAGACAACCCGAGCCGGTGGCGCACCCCAGGAAGGCCGGCGCCAGTCGATGCCTTCCCACAGCATGGCCAGCTGCGCCGAGGTCAGGCGAACGGCAGCGTCGCCTCCGCGTGGCCAGGGAAAGTGGCCGCGTTCGAGGACCTTGTAATAAAGGCAGAAGCCCTGGCCATCCCAATACAGGAGCTTCAAACGGTCACCCTTGCGGCCACGGAAGGCGAAGACAGCGCCGCTGGCCGGCTCCTGCCGCAGCCCGACCTGGACCAGTGCCGCAAGCCCGGTGATGCTTTTGCGCATGTCGGTGACCCCGCAGGCGAGGTAGACACGAACGCCGGTGCCGGGACCGATCATGCGGCCTCGAGGGCCCGTATGAGACGCACAAGGCTCGTCTCGGCGATCGCCTCCCGGCAGCGTAGTTGCCGGCCACAGCGAAGGACGATGGCGATAACTGAACCGGAAGCACTGGCGGCACCTGGCGACGCGGTGTCGGTTGATGGGGCCAGCTCAACCGGCAGGAATGTCGGAGCATCGCGCCTTGGCAACAGCCCCTTGGCCCGCAACTCCCGGCGCCACTGGTAGATGTGCTGCCGCGTCACATCATGCCGCCGCGCAACATCGGCGAGTGACCAGCCATCGGTGTTGACCTCGGCAAGGATCGACAGCTTCACCGCATCCGGCCAGCGCCGACGGCGCTCGACCCCCAGAACCTCGATCACGCCCAACCCGACCTCCGCC
>JACMQP010000390.1 GCA_014376915.1 Ramlibacter sp. | reverse complement strand
CTGCTCGGCGATGCGACGGGTCAGAGCTGTTCGCCCTCTTTCAGTGCGCCGGCGGCGCGCAGTGCGGCCTCCAGCCATTTCGGGCGGATGTCGCGGCCGGCGGCGATGTCGGCCAGGCGCTTGCGTTCGTCCGCCACCTTGCCTGTCGCCAGGTCCAGCAGCGAAGCTGCCTTCTCGCGTTCGATCACCACCACGCCGTCGGCATCGGCGACGATCAGGTCGCCGGGTCGAATGGCCACGCCGCCGCAGGAAATCGGCCAGTTGATGCGGCCGGGAATGTATTTGGTCGGGCCGTTCGGATTGGCGCCGACGGCATAGACTGGGAACCCGAGCTCGCGCAACTCCTCGGTGTCGCGCACCGACGCATCCAGCACCACCCCGGCCAGGCCGAGTTTTTTGCAGGCGTTGATCATGATCGACCCCATCAGCGCACAGCTGCGGTCGGCTTTGCCGTCGATCACCAGCACGTCGCCGGGACGCGCCAGCGCCATCGCGGCATGGATCATCAAGTTGTCGCCCGCTCTCACTTCCACCGTGACAGCCGGTCCCGCCAGACGCATGCCGGGAGAAAGCGGCGCGATGCGGCCGTCGAGCGTGCCGCGGCGGCCCGCCACGTCGGCCAGGATGGAAGCGGCGAAGGTCGAAGCGCGCGCCACCACCTCGGGGCTGACGCGCTCGAAGTCGCGGCGGATGTCGTTGAGGTCGGCGCGGGTGGTGTCACTCATGGTGTCTGTCTCGTGGTTTCCGAAGCGGTGGTTGCAGCCTGGGCGCGGCGCTTCAACAGCGCATCCAGGCGCGGGTACACCTTGCGGGCGTTGCCTTCGAAAATCTTGTGCCGGCTGGCGTCGTCCAGCGCGCCGACCTGGTCGATGTAGCGCTTGGTGTCGTCGAAATAGTGGCCGGTCTCCGGATCGATGCCGGGCACCGCGCCCTTCATCTCCGAGGCGAACAGGATGTTGTCGATCGGGACCACCTTGGTCAGCAGTTCGATGCCGGGCAGGTGATAGACGCAGGTGTCGAAGAACACGTTCTTCATCAAGTACTCGACCAGCGGTTTTTTCTGCATGCTCAGGCACAGGCCGCGGTAGCGGCCCCAGTGGTAAGGCACGGCGCCACCGCCATGGGGAATCACGAACTTCAGCGTCGGGAAATCCTTGAACAGGTCGCCCTGGATCAACTGCATGAAGGCGGCCGTGTCGGCGTTGATGTAATGCGCCCCGGTGTGGTGGAAGTTGGGATTGCAGCAGGAGGTGACGTGGATCATCGCCGGCACGTCGAGCTCGCACAGCTTCTCGTAGATCGGGTACCAGTGCCGATCCGTCAGTGGCGGGCCGGTCCAGTAACCGCCCGAGGGGTCGGGGTTGAGATTGACGCCGACAAAGCCCAGCTCATTGACCACCCGCTCGAGTTCGGCGATGCAGTTTGCCGGCGACACGCCCGGAAACTGCGGCAACTGGCCGACGCCGACGAAGTTGTCGGGCAGCAGCGTGCACAGGCGGTGAATCAGGTCGTTGCTGATTGCCGTCCACTGCCGGCTGATGGCCTCGGTGCCGACGTGGTGGGCCATGCCCGCGGCGCGTGGCGAAAAGATGGTCAGGTCGCTGCCGCGGTCCCGTTGCAGCTTGAGTTGCGGCTGCACGCTCTCGATCAGCACCTCGTCGCTGATCGCCAGCCCGGCGAGGCTGGTCGCGGTCGGCTTGCGCGCCGGATCGGCCAGGCCGGCCAGCTGCTTGTCGCGGAACCCATGAAGCGCCTGCGGCTCGGTCGTGTAGTGGCAGTGGATGTCGATGATCATCGTGTGTTGGCCCTGTCGAGGAATTCAAGCAGCCGCGCCGACACCGTTTCCTCGGTCTGCTGCACCACCGGCACATCCCAGTAGTCAGACAGCGGCAGGCACTCTTCGAGATAGCGCGCCGCCGAGGTGGCATGCGATGCATCGCGCCCTGGCACCACCAGTGCGGGAATGTCCAGTTGCAGCAGGTCTTCCGGCTCCGCGCCGGGTGCCGTGTCCCGGTCGAGGAGGCCGCGGGCCATGCCGGCGACCAGCAACCGGTAGCGCTCGGCATCGTGGCCCGCATAGGCTGTCGCAAACGACGCATCGCTGCGGATCACCGCCGCCCAGGGCCCGCCGCGCGGGTCTTCACCGAAGCTTTTGCCGCTGGCCTGCGCCAGCGCCACCACCGCGGCCAGCCCCTCTTGCTGCACGAAGGCCAGGTGCTGGGCGAACCGCTGCTGGCCGTTGAGGCGATAACGGGCGCCGCCGACCGGCCAGTAAAGAATCATGCTGAGCGTGGCCTTCGGATGCGCAACCGCGAACCCCACGACCGGCGCGCAACCCATGCAGCCGCCCATCAGATGCGCCTGCTGGATGCCGAGATGGTCCAGCAGTCCCTTGCCCTGCGCAACGTAATGGGACCAGGTGACACGCTCGACCCGGCCACCCGACTGGCCGGTCTCGCGCCGGTCGAACAGGATGCAGGTGTAGTGCTTGACGAGGTGCCCGAGCATCCGGGTCTTGCCGTACACGCCAAGCGACGACCATTTCTCCAGCGTGGCGTCGAAGCCGCCGGGCGAGAACATCAGCAGCGGCGGCCCGCTACCGCGCACGTCGTAACGGGTCGCGATGCCGTCGATCAGTGTGGTGGGCATGGTCCGGCGATCAGGCGGCGGGCTGGACGGGGATGCCGCCCTTGATCTGGCGTGCGTTGCGCACGTCGTCGGCATACGCCTTGATCGCGTCCAACGCGATGCTGGCGACATTGGCGTAGGTGTCGGGGCAGGCGTCGATGGCGGAGGCAGCGTAGCCGATCGCCGCGTGGGCCATCCGCATGCGGCCATCCAGCCAGGGGCCGCCGCCGAGGCCGCCGATCACTGGAATGCTCACGGCGGCGACCACCGCCGGGCCGGCGACCGGCCCCGAATGAGTGAAATCGATCAGCGCGGCGCCGGCGTCCTCCAGGCGCTTCGCCTGCTCCACCAGCCTGGCCGTGGCCGCAGGCGCGAGCTGGGCGCCGGTCTTGAGCATGGTCTTGTAGTCGATGCCCATCTGCAGCGCCGTCTGCGGCGTGATCCCGAACTGCGCAAACACCGGGATCCCGGATCGCGAGATCGCCCGCACCGCTTCCGGAAAATCCGCGGCGCCGTCGAGCTTGACCATGTCGACGCCGGCTTCCTTGACCAGCCGGATCGCCGCCTGCAACGCCGCGTGACTGCCCTGCTGCAGCGGCCCGAACGGGAAATCGACGCTGAGCAGCGCACGGCGCACTCCGCGCCGCACCGCCTTGCAGACGATCACCATTTCGTCCATCGTCACTTCGAACGGATTGGCATGGCCCCAAAGATTGACGCCGACCGTGTCGCCGACCGACACGATGTCGACGCCGGCACGATCGACGATCTGCGCCATCTGCCAGTCCCAGGCGACGGTGCCGACGATCTTGCGGCCGTCGCGCTTCATCTGCTGGAGCGCCGGTATCGTGACCGGGCTTTGCGTGTTGTCCATCGATGCTCCTGTT
>JACMQP010000389.1 GCA_014376915.1 Ramlibacter sp. | reverse complement strand
GGCCGGGCATGACGCATCCGTTCCTGGGCCTTGCGCATCTTGGAGGCGGCCACCATTTCCATGGCCTTGGTGATCTTCTTGGTGTTCTCCACCGATTTGATCTTGCCCCGAATCTCTTTACCTGCAGCCACAGTGACTCCTATTCAGTTCGGGCGCGATCAGGCGAACGACTTCTTGAACTTCTCGATGGCTTCGCCAAGTTCGGCTTCGGCCGTCTTGTCCATCGCCTTGTCGGCTTCCAGCTTGGCCAGCAGCGCCGCATGCTTGTCTTTCAGCCAGGCGTGCAGGCCGTGCTCGAACGGCAGCACCTTCTTGACCTCGATGTCGTCCAGGAAGCCCTTGTTGACCGCGAACAGCGTGGCAGCCATCAGGCTGATCGGCTGCGGGCTGTACTGGGCCTGCTTGAGCAACTCGGTCACGCGCGCGCCGCGGTCAAGCTGCTTGCGGGTGGCCTCGTCCAGGTCGGAAGCGAACTGCGCGAACGCAGCCAGTTCACGGTACTGGGCCAGGTCGGTCCGGATGCCGCCGGAGAGGTTCTTGATCAACTTGGTCTGGGCCGCGCCACCGACCCGCGACACCGAGATACCGGCGTTGATGGCAGGACGGACACCGGCGTTGAACAGGCTGGTTTCCAGGAAGATCTGGCCGTCGGTGATCGAGATCACGTTGGTCGGAACGAAGGCGGACACGTCGCCGGCCTGGGTCTCGATGATCGGCAACGCCGTCAGCGAGCCGGTCTTGCCCTTGACTGCACCCTTGGTGAAGTCTTCGACGTACTTTTCGTTCACTCGGGCAGCACGCTCGAGCAGGCGGGAGTGGAGATAGAACACGTCGCCGGGATAGGCTTCCCGGCCCGGTGGGCGGCGCAGCAGCAGCGACACCTGGCGGTAGGCAACGGCCTGCTTGGACAGGTCGTCATACACGATCAGCGCGTCCTGGCCGCGGTCGCGGAAGTACTCGCCCATGGTGCAGCCGGAGTACGCCGAGACGTACTGCATGGCAGCCGATTCGGAGGCTGAAGCCGCCACGACGATGGTGTATTCCATCGCACCGGCTTGCTCCAGCGAACGAACGATGTTCTTGATCGTGGACGCCTTCTGCCCGATGGCGACGTACACGCAGGTCATGCTCTGACCCTTCTGGTTGATGATCGCATCCACCGCGACGGCCGTCTTGCCGGTCTGCCGGTCGCCGATGATCAGCTCGCGCTGGCCGCGGCCGATCGGCACCATGGAGTCGATCGACTTCAGGCCGGTCTGCATCGGCTGGCTGACCGACTGGCGCGCGATCACCCCGGGGGCGACCTTCTCGATCACGTCGGTCATCTTGGCGTTGATCGGACCCTTGCCATCGATCGGGGCGCCCAGTGCGTTCACCACGCGGCCGATCAGCTCGGGGCCGACCGGGACCTCGAGAATGCGGCCCGTGCACTTGACGGTGTCGCCCTCGGAGATGTGCTCGTATTCGCCCAGGATCACCGAGCCGACCGAGTCGCGCTCGAGGTTCAGTGCCAGGCCGTAGGTGGGCGTGCCGTCCGCCGTCGGCGGGAATTCCAGCATCTCGCCCTGCATTGCGTCGGACAGGCCGTGGATGCGCACGATGCCGTCGGCCACGGACACCACGGTGCCCTGGTTGCGGACGTCGGCGCTGGCGGTGAGGCCTTCGATGCGGCTCTTGATCAGTTCGGAGATTTCTGCGGGATTGAGTTGCATGACTCTTCCTTGGGTTAGCTGACAGCCATCAGGCCGCGTATCAGGCGGTGAGGGCGACTTTCATTTGTTCGAGGCGAGCCTTGACCGAGGTGTCCAGCACCTCGTCCCCGACGACCACACGGATGCCGCCCAGCAGCGACTTGTCTTCCTGCACCCTCAGATTCAGCTTGCGGCCGAAGCGCTTTTCCAGCGCCGGCGCCACCGCGCCCAGCGCGCCAGCATCCATCGGGAACGCGCTGTGGACGACGGCATCGGACGAACCGGTGCGGGCGTTCTTCAGCGAGCGAAACTGGCTGGCAATTTCAGGCAGCGCGGCGAGGCGATCGTTTTCGACCACCGCGCGCAGGAAGTTCATCGCTGGTCCGGGCAACGATTGCTTGACCACGCCGGTGATCACTTCGATCACCTGCTGGGCGCGCACGTTGGGGTTGCCGGCGAGCTGCAGCAGTTGCGGGTCGGCGGCCACGGCCGCGAGCGGCTCCAGCCAGCCGGCCGCGCCTTCGAGGTCGGCCTGCGACGCCTTGAACAGCGCCTCGGCGTACGGTCTTGCGATGGTGGCAAGTTCAGCCATGGACTGTCCTGGTTAAAGCTCGGTCTTCAGGCGGCTGAGCAACTCGGCGTGAACGCCGGGATTGATCTCCTTGCGGAGAATCTGCTCGGCGCCGCGCACGGCCAGCGCCGCCACCTGCTCGCGCAGGACCTCGCGGGCCCTCACGGTCTGCTGCTCGGCCTCGGCGCGGGCGGCGGCGATGACCTTGTTGCCTTCTTCGGTGGCGCGGGCCTTGGCCTCTTCCACGATCTGCTGGCCCCGGCGCTCGGCGTCGGCCAGCAATGCAGCAGTCTCATTGCGCGACTTGGCCAGCTCCGCTTCCACGCGCTGGTTGGCGGCGGAGAG
>JACMQP010000388.1 GCA_014376915.1 Ramlibacter sp. | reverse complement strand
GCATTTGCGACTTTCGCCTACAGGTTCCGGTCAGGTTCCGGCTCAACAATGAACTGGTCGTTCACTGCGCCACGGCGCGGTCGAGTCATGCAATCAACCGGAGACGTTCACATGAACCTGAAACTCAAATCCGCACTTGGAATCGCCGCCATCCTGCTTGGCGCCCAGGCCATGGCCCAAATCACTTTCTACGAAGGCGAGGGCTTCCGTGGCCGCGCCTTCACCACCGACAAGCGGGTGGGGGATTTCGGTCGCTTCGGTTTCAACGACCGCGCTCAGTCGGTCGTCGTGGATAGCGGCCGCTGGGAAGTCTGCGAGGACAACCGCTTCGAGGGCCGGTGCGTGGTGCTTCGCAAGGGAAGCTACGACTCTCTGCAACGGATGGGCCTGGAGGACAGCATCTCGTCGGTGCGTCCGCTGGACCGCAATCGCCCGGTCGCGATCGCCGCGCCGGAGCCGCTGCCGGCGCCGACGTACGAATACCGCCGCCGCGCCAACGAGCGCGTCTATGAAGCGCCCATCACATCGGTGCGCGCCGTGGTCGGTCCGCCAAACCAGCGCTGCTGGATGGAGCGCGAACAGGTGCAACAGCGGCAACCGTCCCAGAGCAACGTCGGCGGCTTGCTGCTCGGCGGCCTGATCGGCGGCGTGCTGGGTCACCAGGTCGGCGGCGGTTCCGGCAAGGACCTCGCGACCGTAGCCGGCGCTGTCGGCGGCGCGGTGGTCGGCAACAACATTGCTGACGGCGGCAGCGGCATCGGTCCGGTCGGCCGTGACGTGCAGCGTTGCCAAACCACGCAGAACACCACCCCGGACTTCTGGGACGTGACCTACAACTACCGTGGCGTCGAGAATCACGTGCAGATGTCTGCCCCGCCGGTCGGCAACACGATCTTCGTGAACGCCAACGGCCTGCCGCGCCAGTAACGGCCCCGGGCGGCGCCCGGGCTCTCGCTCAGCGCCGCTGGTACTGCGTCTTGCCGAAAAGGATTTCGCGCTCTTTCTGGTCGCGGATCGGTTTGCGCAATTCAGCCATCACCTTGACGCCCCGCTGCACCGCCGGCCGGGCGTCGATTTCATGGAACCACCGTTCCAGGTGCGGATAGTCCGACAGCGTGACGCCCTGGTTCTCCCAGCTCCGCAGCCAAGGGAAGGTGGCGATGTCCGCGATCGAATACGCCTTGCCTGCGAGATAGCGGCTGTCCGCCAGCCGGCGGTCGATCACTCCATACAGGCGCCTGGCCTCGTTGGTGTATCGGTCGATCGCGTAGGGCACTTTTTCCGGGGCGTAGATCCGGAAGTGATGCGCCTGTCCCAGCATCGGGCCGACACCGCCCATCTGGAACATCACCCACTGCAGCACTTCGAAACGTCCGCGGTCGGTTCTGGGTAGAAACTTGCCGGTCTTGCTGGCCAGGTACACCAGGATCGCGCCGGATTCGAACAGCGAGATCGGCTTGCCGTCCGGGCCCTGGGGGTCGGTGATGGCCGGAATCTTGTTGTTGGGGCTGATGGAAAGGAACTCGGGCTCGAACTGGTCACCGGCACCGATGTTCACAGGGATGGCGCGGTACGGCAGCCCGCATTCCTCCAGCATGACGTGAACTTTGTGCCCATTGGGGGTTGGCCAGCTGAACACTTCGATCATCGCGGTCCTTTTGGGTGGGGTTTGAACAATAATGCGACTTTAGGTCAAACCCCCGCCGCATGTTCGAGCGCATCAAGAAGGCTTTTTCCCGGACGCCGCGAGACGACGACAAGGAAACCGTCGGCCCGCCGTCGCAGATGGCCGCCGTCGCCATCTCCGAATGGGCGTCGACCCGGGGCTTTGGCTTCACTCCCAGCGACAACAACGGCGCCCTCGGCCTCGAGGGGCGCATCGCCGGCAAGCGCTGGCGGATGGAGCTGGGGCGTCCGAGCCGCAAGTTCATCCGGGGCGAGGAATTGCGCGGCCGCGCCGAACTCGGTGTCGACGAGGACGCCGCGGTGCTGGTGCTTAATCGCAGCCTGAAGGATGCGCTGGACAAGCAGGCCTACTCGATCTACACCGACGGCCTGCAGACCACGGTGGATCCCAACCTGCCGGAAGAACTGCGCTGGCTGGCGATGTACGACGAGGTCGGCTGGGACGGCCTGCCGCCGGCGTTCTGGGAGCGCTACGCCGTGCTGGCGGACCGGCGCGAAAACGCGGTGGCCTGGGTCGACGCGACGCTGGCCGCAGCGATGATGGACTGGCCCACGCCCGGGCCCAATGCCGAAACACCGTTCATGTTGATGCTGCTGCGCGGCAAGGCCTACATGCGGATGGAATACCAGCCGCCCAACATGGTGACGCTGCAGCACGCGGCGCTGGTGTTCACCAATGCCTGCGAGTCGGCGCTCGGCGGCCTGGCGACGCCGGTCAAGCGCGCCTGACATGGCTAGCGGTCCCATCAGCATTGCTCCGGTGCCGGACGACCTGGCGCGGCCCGGCGGCCATTACAGCCACGCGGTGAGCGCCGGCGGTTTCGTGTTCGTGGCCGGCCAGCTGCCGGTGGCGCCCGACGGCCGCAAGCTCAATGCCGAATCGTTCGATGTGCAGGCGCGCCAGGTGCTGGCCAACGTCGCCGCGGCGCTGCGCAGCGCCGGCAGTTCGGTCGACCGGCTGGTGCAGGTGCGCGTGTACATCACCGACATCGGCAACTGGCCCGAATTCAACGCGATCTACGCCGGGTGGGCCGGCAACGCACGGCCGGCACGCGCCGTGGTGCCGGTGCCGCAGCTGCACTACGGCTTCCTGGTCGAGGTCGAGGCAACGGCGCTCGCCTGAGCGCCGCCGCAGGGGCTTCAGCCGCCGCGCGTGATGGCGGGCTGAGCGTCCTTGCCGTAGGTGCCGTACTTGCCCAGCTCCCACTTGGCAATCGCGTTGCGGTGCACTTCGTCCGGTCCGTCGGCGAAGCGCAAGGTACGGGCGTTGGCATAGGCCGATGCCAGCGGGAAGTCGTCGCTGACGCCGCCGCCGCCGTGCGCCTGAATTGCCCAGTCGATCACCTGGCAGGCCATGCTGGGCGCCACCACCTTGATCATCGCGATCTCGGTCCTGGCCACCTTGTTGCCGGCCACGTCCATCAGCCAGGCGGCCTTGAGCGTGAGCAGGCGCGCCATGTCGATCTTGCAGCGCGCCTCGGCGATGCGCTCCTGGGTCACCGTCTGCGACGCGACGGTCTTGCCGAAGGCGACCCGTGACGAAGCGCGCTTGCACATCAGCTCCAACGCACGTTCGGCCAGGCCGATCAGTCGCATGCAGTGGTGGATCCGGCCCGGGCCCAGCCGGCCCTGGGCGATTTCGAAGCCGCGGCCTTCGCCCAGCAGGATGCTGGACACGGGCACCCGCACGTCGTCGAAGAACATCTCGACGTGGCCGTGTGGCGCGTCGTCGTAGCCGAACACGTTGAGCGGGCGCACGATGCGCACGCCCTTGGTGTCGGCCGGCACCAGGACCATGCTTTGCTGCGAGTGGCGTGGCGCCTCCGGGTCGGTCTTGCCCATGGTGATGAAGATGGCGCAGCGCGGGTCGGCGGCGCCGGAAATCCACCACTTGTGGCCGTTGACCACGTATTCGTCGCCGTGCCTTTCGATCCGGGTCGCGATGTTGGTGGCGTCGGACGAAGCCACTTCCGGCTCGGTCATGGCGAAGGCGGAGCGGATCTGGCCTTCCAGCAGGGGCTTGAGCCAGCGCGCCTTGTTCTCATCGGAACCGTAGCGGGCGATGGTTTCCATGTTGCCGGTGTCGGGCGCGGAGCAGTTGAAGACCTCCGGCGACCACGGCACCCGGCCCATGATTTCGGCCAGCGGCGCGTATTCCTGGTTGGTGAGGCCCGCGCCCTCATAGCCGGAGGCCGAAGCGCTGTCGACCGGCAGGAACAGGTTCCACAGGCCGGCCGCGCGGGCCTTGACCTTCAGCTTCTCGATCGTCTGCAGCGCGCTCCAGCGCTTGCCGGCCTCGGAGTTGGCCCGCAGTTCGTCCTTGTACGCATGCTCTGCCGGGTAGATGTGGTCGTCCATGAACTTCAGCAGCCGCGCCTGCAGTTCCTTGGTCTTGGGTGAGTAGTCGAAGTCCATGCTGTCTCCTGTGGTGCAAATGGGGTATCAGGCCTGCTGGGCGAATTTCCAGGCCAGTTCGGCCATCGGGCGCGCCCCGGCGCCCGAGCTCACGGCCTGGGCGCTCGACGCGGTGCCGGTTTCCACGCGCTTGGCGATGCCCTGCAGGATCGCGGCGATGCGGAACATGTTGTAGGCCATGTAGAAGCTCCAGTCGGCCTTGAGCGCTTCGGGCGTTGTGATGCCGGTGCGCTCGCAGTAGCGGCGGATGTAGTCGGCCTCGGACGGGATGCCGAGCGCGGCGATGTCCAGCCCGCCGATGCCGCGCGACATCTGGTGCGGGATGTGCCAGGCCATGCAGTGGTAGCTGAAGTCGGCCAGCGGATGGCCCAGCGTGGACAGTTCCCAGTCCAGCACCGCGATCACGCGCGGGTCGCTCGCATGAAACATCAGGTTGTCGAGGCGAAAGTCGCCGTGGACGATCGAGACCTTGCTCTCGTCGCGGGCGCTGGCTGGCATGTTGGCCGGCAGCCATTCCATCAGCAGGTTCATCTCCGGGATCGGCTGGGTGATGGACGCGAGGTATTGCTTGCTCCAGCGGCCGATCTGGCGGTCGAAATAATTACCGGGCTTGCCGTAGCCGGCCAGGCCGCGCTCGGCGAACTTCACTGTGTGCAGCGCCGCGATCACGCGGTTCATCTCGTCGTAAATCTCGCCGCGGCCCTCGCGCGTCATGTCGGGCAGCGACTGGTCCCACAGCACCCGTCCCTGCATGAACTCCATGATGTAGAAAGCGCGGCCGATCACGGCCTCGTCCTCGCACAGGCAGGCCATCTTCGGCACCGGCACGTCGGTGCCGGCCAGGCCGCGCATGACGGCGAACTCGCGCTCCACCGCATGCGCCGACGGCAGCAGCTTCGCGACCGGGCCGGGCTTGGCGCGCATCACGTAGCTGCGCGCTGGCGTGAGCAGCTTGTAGGTCGGATTCGACTGCCCGCCCTTGAACAATTCCAGGGTGAGCGGGCCGACGAAGCCTTCGAGGTTGCGCCCCAGCCAGGCAGTCAGGGCGGCGACGTCGATCGCGTGCTGGTCGGAGACCGGCCGCGTGCCGATGAAATGGTCGTAATTTGTCATTTTTCCGATCAGTTGGGGACAGGGCTGAAGGGCTGTCCCGCAAAGCCCCTCTAAGTATCTGCCTCGCTGATGCGCATCAGCGCTTCCCGGTTGCGCACCGTCAGCCCGCCCGGCTCGATGCGGATCGCGCCTTCGCGTTCCATCGCCTTCAGTTCCTGGTTGACGCGCTGGCGCGAGGCGCCGAGCAGTTGCGCCACTTCCTCCTGGGCCAGTTGCAGGCCGATCCGCATCTCGCTGCCGTCCGACAGCGAGGGCACGCCGTAGCTGCGCACCAGGTGCAGCAGCTGCTTCGCGAGCCGCGCCCGCAGCGGCAGCGTATTCAGGTCTTCGACCAGGCCGAACAGCTGCCGGATGCGGCGCGCGTGCAGCCGCAGCATCGCTTCGTACAGCTCGACGTGGCTGGCCAGGATCTTGCGAAAGTCGGCCTTCGCCACGCACAGGATGGTGCTTTCGCCGTGGGCATAGGCATCGTGGGTGCGGCGGTCGCCGTCGAAGATCGCCACGTCGCCGAACCAGATGCCCGGCTCGACATAGGCGAAGGTGATCTGCTTGCCCGAGATCGAGGTCGAACTCACCCGCACCGCGCCCCTGGCGCAGGCGATCCAGTCCTCCGGCGGATCGCCTCGGGCGGCGATCAGCTCGCCGTCCTTGAAGCGTTTGACGTAGGCGCATCGGAGAATGTCGTGCCGCAGCGATGGGGAAAGTGAGGAGAACCAGCGACCGGTATTGATCGCTTCGCGTTCCTCGATGGTAAGAATGGGATCGTCCATGGCCTGTCGTTTGAGTGACTGCGTGTCCCATGCATTGTCGCGCCCGGGACTGGCTCACCGGCTCAGGGTTGTCACCCGCGAGGCAGGCGCACGGGCTATTGGTAGCGCGGCTTCTCTTTGGCCAGGAAGGCCGCGATCCCGGCGCCGGCGTTCGGGTGGTGCAGGTTGCGCACGAAATGGTCGCGCTCGGCCGCCAGCTGCGCGCTGAAACTGGCGCCGGCCGCGTCCGCCACCAGTTCCTTCACGCTGGCCAGCACGTTCGGCGCGCGGGCATTCAGCTTTGCCGCCAGTTCCAGTGCCGCTGCCAGCGCGTTGCCGGGCGCCGTGACCTGGTTGACCAGCCCCAGGGCGTGCAACCGCACCGGCGCGATGCGCTCGCCGACCATGAGCAGCTCGTTGACCAGCTGGCGCGGCAGGGCGCGGGCCAGGCTCCAGCTGGCCCCGCCGTCCGGCGACAGCGCCACGTTGCTGTAAGCCATGACGAAGACGGCGTTGTCGGCCGCCACGATGAAGTCGCAAGCCAGCGCCAGCGAGAAGCCCGCCCCGGCGGCGGCGCCTTCAACGGCGGCGATCACCGGCTTGGGAAAGGTGCGGATCGCTTCCATCCAGGTGTGCAAGCCCTCGATCGACTGGGCCTGCACCTCGGGCGGCTGCCCGCGGTTGACCAGCAGCCGCCGCAGGTCGCCACCGGCGGAGAACACGCTGCCCTCGCCGGTGATGACCACGCTGCGGATTTCCGGATTCGACTCCGCCACGCTCAGCGCCTCGACGCCGGCCGCGTACATCTCGGGCCCGAGCGCGTTGCGGTGCTCGGGATTGCTCAGCGCCAGGACCATGGTCTGGCCCTGGCTGGTGCTTTTCAGTTCAGCTGTCATTCTTGGTGCAGGAGCGAGAGTCCGATGGCGCCGCGGCGCCGCAGCCACGGGCTCGGCCGGTAGCGCGGATCGCCGTAGACGGTCTGCATGTTGAACAGCACTTCGAGGACGTTGGTCGGGCCCCAGCGGTCGCCCATTGCCAGCGGGCCGAGCGGATAGCCAAGGCCCAGTGTCACGGCGGTTTCCAGGTCGTTCGGGCTGCAGATGCGCTGCTGGCAGATGTCGGCCGCGATGTTGACGATGGCCGCCACCACCCGCTGGGTGACGAAGCCGCCGGAGTCGCGGATCACGCTCACGGGCTTGCCATCGCGCGCGAACAGCGCGTGCGCGGCGTCGCGCATGTCGGCGCGGGTGGCCGGATTGGTCGCGATCACGCGGCGTCTGGTGGCCGCGTCGTCGATCAGCATGTCGATGCCGATGGTGCGGGCCGGGTCGAGCCGTTCGACCACGGCCACCGTGGTGACGTCGAAGCCCAGCGGCGCCACCACCGCCAGCGCGTGCAGCGAGGGCGACTGGCCGGTCTCGACCTTCGCACCCAGATCCTTCAGCAGCTGGTCCAGCTCGGAGCGCCGCGCGGCTCGGCTCGAAAGCCAGACCGGCGGCAGCTCACCCACCTGCGGCGGCGCCGGCTCGGCCGGCACCTGCGCCTTGCCGTCGACGTAGCGGTAGAAGCCTTCGCCGACCTTCTTGCCCACCATGCCGCCGGCCAGCCGCTGCGCAGTGATGACGCTCGGGCGGTAGCGCGGCTCTTCAAAATACTGGTGGTAGATCGACTCCATCACCGGGTGCGAGACGTCCAGCGCGGTGAGGTCCATCAGCTCGAACGGGCCGAGCCTGAAGCCGACCTGGTCCTTCAGGATCCGGTCGATGGTGGCGAAATCGGCGACCCCTTCGCCGACGATCCGCAGCGCCTCGGTGCCGTAGCCGCGGCCGGCATGGTTGACGATGAATCCCGGCGTGTCCTGCGCCAGCACTGGCGTGTGGCCCATCTCGCGGGCGAAGGCCGAGAGGCTGTCGCACACCGCCGGATCGGTCTTGAGTCCAGCGATGACCTCGACCACCTTCATCAGCGGCACTGGGTTGAAGAAGTGGTAGCCGGCAAAACGCCGCGGTTCCTGCATGGCTGCCGCGATGGCCGTCACCGACAGCGACGACGTGTTGGTGGCGAGGACCGCATCGGCCCGCACCACCTGCTCAAGCTGCGCGAACAGTTCGCGCTTGACGTCCAGCCGCTCGACGATGGCCTCGATGACGAGGTCGCAATCGGCGAGCTCCTGCAGGCTCTGCGCGGCCAGCAGCCGGCCTTTGCAGGCCGCGACGGCGGCGGCGTCCATGCGCCCCTTGCCGAGCAGCCGGTCCCATTGGGAAAACAGTTCGTCGCGTGCGCGGGCAACGGCCTGCGGCTGGGTGTCGAAGAGCCGCACGACGCTGCCAGCCTGCGCCGCGATCTGCGCGATGCCGCGGCCCATGGCGCCGGCTCCGGCGACGCCGACAGTGCGGAAGGTTGTTTGCATGCGATCGATTATCACGTAGCCTTCGGGCCCGGCACCGCCCCCGCTGTGCCAGAATTCCACCCCATCCATGTCGATTCCCCGACCCTTCCGCAACGGGCTGATTGCCTGCGTTCTCCTGTCCGCCGCCTTGGGCAGCGCGGCCCTGACGCTCGGGCGCAGCCGCGGGGTGGCGCTGGTCGGACGCACGCTCGACGTCGCCATCCCGCTCGCGCTCGATAGTCCCGGCCAGGCGGCGGACCTTTGCGCCGAAGCCGACGTGTTCCATGGCGACACGCGGGTCGATGCAGCGCGCGTGACAGCGCGAATCGAGCCGGCCAGCGGCCAGAACGCGGTGGTTCGGGTCCGCTCCTCGCTGCCGGTGGACGAGCCGGTGGTCACCGTCTACCTGCGGCTCGGCTGCGGCCAGAAGATCACCCGCCGCTACGTGCTGCTGGCCGAAGAGCCCGGAGAAGCGAGCTTGGCGGCGACTGCAGCGCCGGTTCCTCCCGCGCTGCCGTTTCCTGCGCCGGCGCAGCCGCCCGCCCGGGCCGCCGTGGCAGCGGCAGCGGCACCGGAGGCCGCGCAAGCGACGTCCTTGCCCGCCATGCGTGAGCGGCGGCCGGTGCGCCCGCGTGCGGAACGCGAGGCGACACCCGCGCCGCGCAGCGCGCCTGCCGCCAGGGCAGAGACCGCCCTTGCCAGCCGGCCCGCCGGGTCGCAGGAGGCCCGCGCCAGCCGCGGCGGGCGGCCGCGCCTGAGCCTGGACATGCTCGAACTGGCGACCGAACGCGATCCGCAGTTGCGGTCCAGCGCGGGGCTGGGCAGCGCGCCCTCCGGCGACGAGCAGGT
>JACMQP010000048.1 GCA_014376915.1 Ramlibacter sp. | reverse complement strand
TCGCCACCGCCGCCGGCTGCCAGCTGGTGGCGCAGTGCGATCTGGCGGTGGCCTCGACCGATGCCAAGTTTGCGGTCAGCGGCGTCAACCTGGGCTTGTTCTGTTCCACTCCCAGCGTGCCGCTGTTGCGCAACGTGCCGACCAAGTTCGCGATGGAGATGCTGCTCACCGGCGACTTCATCAACGCGCAGCAGGCGCTCGAGCGCGGGCTGGTGAATCGCGCTGTGGCGCCGGACCAGCTCGATGCCACAGTCGCCCAGCTGGTCGACAGCATCCTGGCCAAGCCGCGCGCCGCGATCGCGATGGGCAAGGAGCTGTTCTACCGGCAGCGCGAGATGGGGCTGGAAGCGGCTTACCAGCTGGCCGGCCAGACCATGGCCGTCAACATGATGGACGCGTGCGCGCAGGAGGGCATCACTGCCTTCACCGAAAAGCGGAAGCCGGACTGGGCCAAGTGAATCCGCGCACCGCCGAAGCCGGGCTGGACGAGCTCGGCCAGTTCATTCGCGAACTCGATCACGGAGCGACCCCCTGGGACGCCGGCACGCTGGTGGCCTGCCTGCTGGTGGCCTACGGGATCTGCTGGCTGACGGGCCGCAAGCGGCCGAGCGATTCGGTCTGGTTCGGCCGCGGCCTGCTGGACGGCGTGCTGTTCCCGCTGCTGGCGCTGGGCCTGACCTACAGCGCGCGGCTGCTGGTGGGCGCCTACCAGCCGGTGCCGCTGCTGCGGATCGCGGTGCCGGTGCTGCTGGCGCTGGCCGGTATCCGGCTGCTGGCGCGCGTATTCACCGTGGCGTTTCCGCTCTCCGGCGCGGCGCGGCTGGTGGAGCGGCTGTTCTCGTGGCTGGCGTGGATCGCCGCCGCCCTCTGGATCATGGGCCTGCTGCCGCCGGTGATGGTGGAGATGGAGAAGATCCAGTTCGCCTTCGGCAAGTCGCACATCACGCTGCTGGCCATCGTGCAGGGCACCCTGTCGTCCGGCCTGGTGCTGGTGCTGGCGCTGTGGATTTCGGCCGTGGTCGAACGCCGGGTGCTGCACCAGACCGTGCAGGACCTGTCGCTGCGCAAGGTGGCGGCCAACACGATCCGGGCCGTGCTGCTGCTGCTGGGGCTGCTGTTCGCGCTCTCGGCCGTCGGCGTCGACCTCACGGCGCTGTCGGTGCTGGGCGGGGCGCTCGGCGTCGGGCTGGGTTTCGGCCTGCAGAAGCTGGCGGCCAACTACGTCAGCGGCTTCGTCATCCTGGCCGAGCGCAGCCTGCGCATCGGCGACACCGTGCGGGTGGACGGTTTCGAGGGAACGGTGATGGACATCAAGACCCGCTACACGCTGATCCGCTCGCTGACCGGCCACGAATCGATCGTGCCGAACGAGAAGCTGATCAGCGAGCGGATCGAAAACCTGTCGCTGGCCGACCCGCGCATTCTGCTCACCGTGGATGTTGGCGTGGGCTACGACAGCGACGTGGACCTGGTGCAGCAGATCCTGGTCGATGCGGCGCTGGCGTCCGATCGGGTGCTGCCAGACCCGGCACCGTCGGCGCGGCTGGCCCGCTTCGGTGCCGACGCTCTGGAGTTCAGCCTGCTGTTCTGGATCGCCGATCCGGGCAACGGCCAGCTGAACGTGCGCTCGGAGATCAACCTGCGGGTGCTGAAGGCTTTTCGCGCCGCGGACATCGACATCCCGTATCCGCAACGCGTGGTGCACGTGCGCGGAGACGGACTGGCTACTTCATCAGTCCCGGCAGCCACAGACTGAGCTGCGGGAAGGCGATCAGCAGCCCCAGCATCACGACCAGCACCAGCACGAAGGGCCAGCAACCGCGGTAGATCGCGCCCAGGCCGACGCCGGGCAGCAACGCGTTCAGCACGAACATGTTCATGCCGACCGGCGGGGAGATCAGGCCGATCTGCACCACCATCACGATCAGCACGCCGAACCACACCGGGTCGAACCCCAAGGCAGTGACGATCGGGAAGAACAGCGGAATGGTGAGCAGCACCATGGTCAGCTCTTCCATCACGGTGCCCAGCACCACGTAGACCAGCATCATGGCGACGATGATCATGACGGGCGACAGGCCGCTGTGGGTGATCAGGTCCTTCAGGTCGTTGGGCATCGACGTGAAGTTCACGAAGTTGGCGAACAGCGTCGCGGCGATCAGCAGCGTGAACAGCATGGCCGTGGTGCGTGCCGACTCCACCAGCACCTCGAACAGGATGGCCCAGGTCAGGCGGCGGCGTGCCAGCGCGAACAGGAAGGCGCCCGCCGCGCCGAAGCCGGCGCCCTCGGTCGCGGTGAAGATGCCGCCGTAGATGCCGCCCAGCACGACGACCACCAGCAGCAGCACGCCCCAGATGCCGCGCAGCGCCTGCCAGCGCTCGGTCCAGCTGCTGTGCCTGCCCGCTGGTGCATGGGCGGGGTCGCGTGCCGTGATCAGGACGATGCCGCCCATCATCAGCACAGCCGACAACAGACCGGGGATGACGCCGGCCGCGAACAGCTTGCCGATGTTGGTCTCGGTGATGATTCCGTAGATCACCATGATGGTCGAGGGCGGGATCATGATGCCCAGCGTGCCGCCGGCGGCGATCACGCCCATCGACAGCGAATCGCTGTAGCCGAGCTCCTTCATCGACGGATAGGCCACCTTGCCCATGGTGGCCGCGGTCGCGATCGACGATCCGCAGATGGCGCCGAAGCCGGCGCAGGCGACCACCGTCGCATGGGCCAGGCCGCCGCGCTTGTGGCCGACGAAGGCGTAGGCCGCCTGGAACAGTTCCTGGGCCAGCCCGGCCCGGGCCACGAAGTTGCCCATCAGGATGAACAGCGGGATGACCGACAGGGTGTAGGCGAAGCCGGTTTCGTAAACCACTTGCGCGGTGCTGGCCAGCGCCGGGTCCCACCCGCGCGTGAGGGCCATGCCCACGATGCCGACGCCGCCCATGGCGAAGGCCAGCGGAATGCGCAACAACGCCAGCGCGAAGATGACGGCGAAGCCGAGCAGCGCCGCGGTCACAGCGCGGCCCCTTCGCCTTCGGCAAGTTCCGCAGGCGGCCGGACCATCAGATACAGGTGGACCAGGCCGGAGATCGCGCACAGCACGGCCATGCCATAGATAAAAGGCGCCTTGGGCAACTTGAGCTGCGCGGTGGTTTCGCCGGTCTCGACGAACTGGCTGCCGGTCTGCCACATCAGCCAGCCCAGCGCCAGCAGCGCGGCGGCGATCAGCAGGTGGATCAGCGCCTTCTGCAGCGCCAGCAGCCGCGGCGTGATGGCGTTGTCGAAAGAATCGAACAGCACGTGCTCGCCGCGCATCGACACCAGCGGCAGGGCCGCGAAGATCACGATGACCATCAGCAGTTCGGTCAGTTCGAGCGAGCCGGGAATGGAGTTGTCCAGCAGCTTGCGGCCGGCCACGTCCAGGAAGGTGAGCGCCATGATGGCAAACAGCGCGCCCCCCGAGAGCAGGGAGCAGGCGCTGACGAGCATTTTTTTCAAGGGGCTGTACTTTCCGTCAGGCATGAAAAAGCGCGGTCCCCATGGTCGATGAGGCCGCGCCGGGGGGCGGGAGCAGGCTGCGTTACTTTTCCTGCTTCGCGATTTCGGCGCGGAACTCGGCCAGCACCTTGGCCGGGTCCTTGAGGCCCTTGGCCGCGGCATCCTTGACCCACTTCTGTTCCAGCGGCGCCGTCCTGGCCTTGACGTCGGCGACGAAACTGGCGTCGGCCTTGACCACCTGCACGCCGTTGGCCTGCATCAGCGCGAAGGCGCGGCGGTCGACTTTGTCCCACTCGCGGCCGAAGATCCGCGCCGCTGTCTCGCCGGAGATCGCGTCCACGGCCTTCTTCTCGTCGACCGACAGCTTGTCGTAGCGGCCCTGGTTCATCATGAACACAAAGCTGGTGTTGTACAGGCCACCCGGGAAGGTGGTGGCGTGCTTGATGATCTTGTCGATCTTGAACGATTCGGTCGATTCGGCCGGAAACAGCGTGCCGTCCATGACGCCGCCCGAGAGCAGCTCGTAGGAGTCGGGTGCCGGCTTGAGCGTCACGTTCATGCCGAGCGTTCTGGAGATGTCGTTGACCATGCCGCCGCCGACCCGGAACTTCAGGCCGCCGAGGTCTTCGACCTTGGTGATCGAGCGCTTGGTGTTGAAGACGATGCCAGGTCCGTGGGTGAACAAGGTGATGATCTTCACGCCCTGTTCCTCGGCCGCGAATTCCGGATGGCGCGACGCGACGCGGTTGAAGGCCACCGAGATCGGCTCGGACGTGTTGCCCAGGAACGGCAGCTCGGCCATCTGGGTGTAAACGAAGCGGCCCGGGTTGTAGCCGTGGACGGTGAAGGAGAGGTCGGCGAGCCCGTTCTTGATTGCGTCGAAGGTGCCGGGCGCATTGGTCACGCCGCGCGGCAGGATGTTGCACTTCATCTTGCCGGTGGTGTTCTTCTCGAGCAGGTCGCACCATTCCTTTTGCGCCACGCTCATGCCGTGCGTCGGCGGCAGCCAGCTCGACACGGTGAACACCGTCTGGGCACCGGCCAGCGGGGCAGCGAGCGCGGCCGCGCAGACGACGAGCGAAAGACTGATGCGTTTCATCGGCAGGACTCCTGGGTTAACTTGACCTGCGGCCAATGTAAGGCCGCCGGGCCGTGCCGCCCGTCCAGACTTACCCGGGATCGCCGACCGCCGCGAAACGACTCCGCGAGCGGCCTATAATAAAAAAGAACGATCGTTCTTTTTTGTGTCTTGCCGCTGGGCCGGCCCCTGTGCCAGTGGGGCGTTGATGCAGCGCCGCATAGAATCGATCGGTTCAAGTCAACGTCGAATCAACTCTCTGGAGCCATAGCATGAAGGTCCTGGTACCGGTCAAGCGCGTGGTGGACTACAACGTCAAGGTCCGAGTCAAGTCGGACAACACGGGTGTGGACATCGCCAACGTGAAGATGAGCATGAACCCCTTCGACGAGATCGCCGTCGAAGAGGCCGTCCGCCTCCGGGAAAAAGGCGTGGTCACCGAGGTGATCGCCGTGTCCTGCGGCGTCACGCAGTGCCAGGAAACACTGCGCACCGCGATGGCCATCGGCGCCGACCGCGCCATTCTGGTGGAGACCACCGAGGAACTGCAGCCGCTGGCCGTCGCCAAGCTGCTGAAGGCGCTGGTGGACAAGGAACAGCCGGGCCTGGTCATTCTGGGCAAGCAGGCGATCGACGACGACTGCAACCAGACCGGCCAGATGCTGGCCGCGTTGTGCGACCTGCCGCAGGCGACCTTCGCCAGCAAGATCGAGATCGTCGACGGCAAGGCGCGTGTCACCCGCGAGGTCGATGGTGGGTCGGAGACGCTTTCGCTCAGCATGCCGGCCGTGATCACCACCGACTTGCGCCTGAACGAGCCGCGCTACGTCACGCTGCCCAACATCATGAAGGCCAAGAAAAAGCAGATGGACATCGTCAAGCCCGCCGACCTGGGCGTGGACATCAAGGCCCATCTGAAGACGCTGAAAGTGGTCGAGCCGCCCAAGCGCTCCGCCGGCGTCAAGGTGCCGGATGTCGCCACGCTGGTGGCCAAGCTGAAGAACGAAGCGAAGGTGATCTAAATGACTGCACTGGTAATCGCAGAACACGACAACGCATCCGTGCGCGGCGCGACCCTCAACACCGTGACGGCCGCTGCCCAGTGCGGCGGCGACGTCCACGTGCTGGTGGCCGGCCACAACGCCGGCGCGGCGGCCAAGGCGGCCGCGCAGATCGCCGGCATCGCCAAGGTGATCCACGCCGAAGGCGCGCAGTTCGAGCACGGCCTGGCCGAGAACGTCGCCGCCCAAGTGCTGGCGATCGCAGCCAGCTACAGCCATATCCTGTTCCCGGCCACGGCCTGGGGCAAGAACATCGCCCCGCGCGTGGCCGCCAAGCTGGACGTCGGCCAGGTCAGCGACATCACCAGGATCGACAGCCCCGACACCTTCGAGCGCCCGATCTATGCGGGCGCCGCCATCGCCACCGTGCAGAGCCTGGACGAGAAGAAGGTGATCACCGTGCGCACCACCGGCTTCGAACCGGCCGCCGCCACCGGCGGTTCGGCCACGGTGGAAACGGCTAGCGGCGTCGCCGACGCCGGCAAGAGCCAGTTCGAGGGCAGCGAGATCGCCAGGAACGACCGGCCGGAACTGACGGCGGCCAAGATCATTGTCTCCGGCGGCCGGGCATTGGGCTCGGCGCAGAAATTCAACGAAGTGATGACGCCGCTGGCCGACAAGCTCGGAGCGGCCATCGGCGCCAGCCGCGCCGCGGTTGATGCCGGCTACGCCGCCAACGACCTGCAGGTCGGCCAGACCGGCAAGATCGTCGCGCCCCAGCTGTATATCGCCGCCGGCATCTCGGGCGCGATCCAGCACCTGGCTGGCATGAAGGATTCCAAAGTGATCGTCGCGATCAACAAGGACCCCGAAGCGCCGATTTTCTCGGTTGCGGATTACGGCCTGGAAGCCGACCTCTTCACGGCGATTCCTGAGTTGATCAAGGCGCTTTAAGAGCGGCGTGGGCAGGCGGTCATTGCCGGCTCGACCCGGGACGACGGAAAGAACGGAGACAAGACATGAGCTACAAAGCGCCCCTTGACGACATGCTGTTCGACATCCGGCACCTCGCCGGGATCGACGAGATCGCGAAGCTGCCGGGCTTCGAGGAAGCCGGCTTCGACACGGCGCAGGCAGTGCTCGAGGAGTGCGCGAAGTTCAACGAAGGCGTGGTGGCGCCGCTCAACGTCGCAGGCGACCGCAATCCGTCGAGCTGGAAGGACGGCGTCGTGACGACGACGGCGGGCTTCAGGGACGCGTACCGCCAATACGCCGAGGGCGGCTGGCAGGGCCTGCAGCATCCGGTGGATGCCGGCGGCCAGGGCCTGCCCAAGACCATCGGCGCCGCCTGCGGCGAAATACTCAACGCCTCCAACCTCAGCTTCGCGCTATGCCCGCTGTTGACCGACGGCGCGATCGAGGCGCTGCTCACCGCCGGCTCCGACGACCTGAAGGCAACCTATCTCGAAAAGCTGGTCAGCGGCCAGTGGACCGGCACCATGAACCTCACGGAACCGCAGGCCGGCTCCGACCTGTCGCTGGTGCGCACCCGCGCCGAGCCGGAACCGGACGGCAGCTACCGGGTCTTCGGCACCAAGATCTACATCACCTACGGCGAGCACGACATGGCGGAGAACATCGTGCACCTGGTGCTGGCCCGCGTGACCGGCGCGCCCGAAGGCGTCAAGGGAATCAGCCTGTTCGTCGTGCCCAAGTTCAATGTCGGCAAGGACGGCGCCATCGGCACGCGCAACGACGTTCAGTGCGTGAGCATCGAGCACAAGCTGGGCATCAAGGCCTCGCCGACCGCGGTGCTGCAGTTCGGCGACAAGGGTGGTGCGGTCGGCCATCTCGTCGGCCAGGAGAACCGCGGCCTCGAATACATGTTCATCATGATGAACGCGGCCCGCTACGCCGTGGGCGTGCAGGGCATCGCCGTGGCCGACCGCGCTTACCAGCATGCCGTCGCCTATGCCAGGGACCGGGTGCAGTCGCGGCCGGTGGACGGCTCGATGAGCGCCAGCGCGCCGATCATCCATCACCCCGACGTCAAGCGCATGCTGATGACCATGCGGGCCCTCACGGAGGGCTGCCGCGCGATGGCGACGGTGGCGGCCGCCGCCTACGACGCCGCGCACCACCACCCGGATGCCGAGACCCGCAAGCAGAACCAGGCGTTCTACGAATTCATGGTGCCGCTGGTCAAGGGCTACAGCACCGAAATGAGTTTGGAGGTGACGTCGCTGGGCGTGCAGGTGCACGGCGGCATGGGGTTCATCGAGGAGACCGGCGCCGCGCAGTACTACCGCGACGCCCGCATCCTGCCGATCTACGAAGGCACGACGGCGATCCAGGCCAACGACCTGGTCGGCCGCAAGACCGGGCGCGACGGTGGCCGCACCGCGATGGCCATTGCCGGGCAGATCGAGCAGACGGAAGCCGCGCTGGCCAAAAGCGACAGCCTGCCGGCGCGCGCGGTGCTCAAGCGCCTGACGGCGGCACGCAAGGCGTTCCAGGACGTCGTCGGGTTCATGGCCACCAACAGCAAGACGGCACCCAACGCCGCCTATGC
>JACMQP010000387.1 GCA_014376915.1 Ramlibacter sp. | reverse complement strand
GCCACTGCATGACCATGGGCACGGCTTCGACGATGGCCTGCATGGTGGAGGCGCTCGGCCTGGGTTTGCCGGGCAACGCGGCCTATCCGGCGGTGGATGGCCGGCGCAATGTGCTGGCCCGCAACGCCGGTCGGCGCATCGTGGACATGGTGCATGAAGACCAGCTGCTGTCGCAAGTGCTGACGCGCCAGGCCTTCGAAAACGCGATCAAGACGCTGGCCGCGATCGGCGGATCCACCAACGCAGTGATCCACCTGATCGCCATCGCGCGCCGCATCGGCGTCGATCTGAAGATCGAGGACTTCGACCGCCTCGCCAGTGAACTGCCCTGCCTGGTGAACCTGCAGCCTTCGGGCAAGTTCCTGATGGAAGACTTCTGCTACGCCGGCGGCCTGCCGGTGGTGATGAAGGAAATCGCGCAGCACCTGCACCTCGATGCGGTGACGGCCAATGGCCGGACCATGGGCGAGAACATCGCCGACGCGCAGAACTACAACCCCGAAGTGATCCTGCCTTTGGCGAGCCCGTTCAAGGACAAGGCCGGCATCGCCGTCCTGCGAGGCAACCTGGCGCCGCGCGGCGCCGTGATCAAACCGAGTGCCGCGACGCCGGCGCTGATGGTGCACAAGGGCCGCGCCGTGGTGTTCGAGACCATCGAGGACTTCCACGCCCGCATCGACGACGAGAACCTCGACGTCGACGAGAACTGCATCCTGGTGTTGAAGAACTGCGGCCCCAAGGGTTACCCCGGCATGGCCGAAGTGGGCAACATGCCGCTACCGCCCAAGGTGCTGCGCAAGGGCATCACCGACATGGTCCGCATCAGCGATGCCCGCATGAGCGGCACCGCCTATGGAACGGTGGTGTTGCACACGGCGCCGGAAGCCGCGGCGGGCGGCCCGCTGGCCGTCGTGCAGAACGGCGACATCATCGAGCTCGACGTCCCGAACCGGAAGCTGCAGTTGCACATCAGCGACGAGGAACTGGCGCGCCGGCTGTCCACCTGGCAGGCGCCACCGCCGCCGCTGACTTCGGGCTACTGGAAGCTGTACGTGGACCATGTGCTGCAGGCCGACGAAGGCGTGGACCTCGACTTCCTGGTCGGCAAGCGCGGCGCTTTTGTGCCGCGCGACAATCACTGATCGCCGTCGAGTCCCGGCCCGGTGCCGGGATCCATACTCGGTCATGGACAAACATTTCGATGTCGTCGCCGTCGGCGAAGGCCTGATGGAATTCGACGAGGAAGCACCCGGTCAGCTTGAATGCCTGCAGGGCTTCGGCGGCGACACCAGCAACGCGGTGATCGAGGCGGCGCGCTGGGCCCGAGCCCGGGCCTTGCGGTGAAGCACCTGATTGCGGTCGACTGGGGCACCTCGTCGCTGCGCGGCGCCTTGCTCGATGGCCGCGGCGCGGTGCTGGGCGAGGTCTCGGTTCCGGCCGGCATTCTCGGCGTGCCCGGCGGCGGATTTCCGGCCATCTTCGAACAGCACTTCGGCCATTGGCAGGCAAGCACCGGGGCGCTGGCCCTCATCGCCGGCATGGCCGGCAGCCGCCAGGGTTGGCAGGAGGCACCCTACTGCGCCTGCCCGGCCGGTTTTTCCGACATCGCTTCCCGCCTGCACTGGATCGAGGCCGGCCGCATCGCCCTGGTCCCGGGCCTGAGCTGCGAGGAAGGCGGCGTTCCGGACGTGATGCGCGGCGAGGAAACCCAGGCGTTCGGCGCGCTCGACCTGCTCGGGCTGGCCGATGCGCGGCTGGTGCTGCCCGGCACCCACAGCAAATGGGTGCGGGCGCAAGGCGGCAGGATCACGCAGTTCCGCACCTTCATGACCGGCGAGCTGTACGCGCTGCTGCGCCAGCATTCGATCCTGGCCCGCACCCTGCCCGCGACCGACGGCGAACTGGATGCCGACGCCTTCCGGCGCGGACTGCTGCACGCGTTCGAAAGCGCGAGCCTGCTGCATTCGGCCTTCAGCGCCCGCACCCTGGCGCTGTTCGAGCGGCTGCCGCCGGCCGCGATGCCGAGCTACCTGTCCGGCCTGGTGATCGGTGAGGAACTGCGGGCCCAGGGCCACGACGAAGGCGGAGCCGATCCGGTGCTGTTGATCGGCGCGCCGGCGCTCACGGCGCGCTACCGGCTGGCGCTGGAATTGCTCGGCATCGCAGCGCGGACGGTCGGCGCCGAAGCAAGCTGGCGCGGCTTGTGGGCGATCGCCCGGCAACTGAAGCAAACACGATGAGTCCGCAGGAGAAATTCGCGGCGGCGATGGACGTCCTGCCCCTGGTGGCGATCCTGCGCGGGATCCGGCCGCGCCAGGCCGCCGAAGTCGGTAGCGTGCTGGTCGAGGCCGGCTTTGGCCTCATCGAAGTGCCGCTCAACTCGCCACGTCCGCTGCAAAGCATCGAGGCGCTGGTGGCGCAGTTTCCGCAGGCGCTGGTCGGCGCCGGCACGGTGTTGACGGTGAAGGAGGTTGGCGAAGTGCAGGCAGCCGGCGGGCAGTTGATCGTGTCGCCCAACTTCAATCCGGCCGTCGTCAAAGAAGCTGTGCGGCTTGGCCTGGTCTGCCTGCCGGGCGTGCTGACCGCGAGCGAGGCCTTCGGCGCGCTCGAGGCCGGCGCGTCGGGACTCAAGCTTTTTCCGGCGGAGATGATTCCGCCGGCTGCCGTCAAGGCGTTGCGCGCCGTGATCGCCGCCGACGTCGCGCTGCTGCCGGTGGGCGGCATCACGCCGCAGAACATGGCCGGCTATCGCGCCGCCGGCGCCAGCGGTTTCGGCATCGGCTCGGCGCTGTTCAAGCCGGGGTGGGCCGCCGCCGAAGTGGCCCTCGGCGCGCGCGATTTCGCGGCCGCCTGGGCGGGTACCATTCGCGCATGAATACCGCTGCCGCCTGCGCCAACTCCCTCATTTCATTCGGGCTCTCCGGCCGCACGTGCGTCGTCACCGGCGGCTCGCAGGGCATCGGGGAAGCGTGCGCGCGGCGCTTCGCGCGCGAAGGTGCGAAAGTCGTGATCGCCGATGTCGCCGACAGGCCCGGCCAGGCGCTGGCCGCCGAACTCGGCGCGCTGTTCGTCCATTGCGATGTGGGTGACAAGGCGCAGGTCGACGCCATGGTGGCCGCCGTGATGGCGGCCCATGGCCGGATCGACGTGCTGGTGAACAACGCCGGCATCTTCAAGGCCGCGGATTTCCTCGATGTCACCGAAGCCGACTTCGACGCTGTGTTGCGCGTCAACCTCAAGGGCGCGTTTCTCGTGGGCCAGGCCGTCGCGCGGGAGATGGCCAGGAGCGGCTGCGGCGCGATCGTGAACATGAGCTCGGTCAACGCCGTGCTCGCCATTCCCACCATCGCCAGCTACAACGTCAGCAAGGGCGGCATCAACCAGCTCACCCGCGCGATGGCGCTGGCGCTGGCCGACAAGGGAATCCGCGTCAACGCGGTGGCGCCTGGCACCATCGCCACCGAACTGGCGGCCAGGGCGGTCCTCACCAGCGATGAGGCGAAGGCGCGGATCCTGAGCCGGACGCCGATGAAGCGGCTGGGCCAGCCGGCCGAAGTGGCCGACGCAGTTGCCTGGCTTGCGAGCGACGCCGCCAGCTATGTGACCGGCGAGATCGTCGTGGTCGACGGCGGCCGGATGACGCTGAACTACACCGTTTCGCCTTGACGGGGACGCCGCCGCGCGGCGATGGGCCGAGCTAGCCCGGAAAGCCGCCTTTGTTCGGCCCATTGCAGGGACCCGCCCGCACCGAAAATTGTGCTGTGCCTGGCTCTCGGCCAGCCAGCGAGGCGCGGCAGCGCAGTCCATCAACGTGAGGAGTAACCCGCAATGAAATACAACAATGCAATGAAGATGGCCCTGGTCGCGGGCGCCGTGCTGGCCGCCGGCGCGACCTGGGCTTTGACCGACAACGCGACCAGCGCGACCGCCAGGGAGGCCGAGGCGATGGTGAAGAAGGGCGTCGCCTACATCAAGGCCAACGGCAAGGAAAAGGGCTACGCCGCCATCACCAACAAGGACAACAAGGACTTCCACGACCGCGACCTGTACCTGGCGGTGCACCAGCTCGACGGCACGGCCGTCGCCCACGGCACCAACGACAAGATGGTTGGCAAGAACTTCATCGAGATGAAGGACATCGACGGCAAGGAGTACATCAAAGAGCGGACCGAACTGGGCGCTACCAAGACCAGCTTCTGGACCGACTACAAGTTCAACAACCCGGTCAGCAAGAAGATCGAGCCGAAGACCGCGTACTGCGAGCGGCTGGACGACACTGTGGTCTGCGGCGGCATCTACAAGAAGTGACGCGGCTGCCCAGCCTGCGCGCCGCCCCCGCCGTGCCTGCCGTGCTGAACCAAGTCCTCGCCTGCCACCAGCAGCTCGCGGCCACGCTGGCGCGAATGCTCAAGCTCGCGCACGCGCGGCAATGGGCACAGCTGCCGGCGCTCGACGCGCAGTGCGTCGCGCTTTTCGCGCAGCTGCAGTGCACCGAGCCGGAGCGGGACGCGGCGTCCGAGTACTCCAGGATTGCGGCGCTGGCCGCGCGCATCCGCGACGACCAGGACCAGCTGACGGAACTGGTGCGGCCCCAGTTCGTTCGCCTCATGCGCACGATGGAGCAACTGCAACGCATTCGCGCCCTGTAGCCCCGCCTGTCGCATGACAGAATGCGCGACAGGAAGCTCACGCATGACCCAGAAAAGTGTCCTCCAGGAGGCTCGCGAAGTTCAGCTGGCGATCGCGCTCATCGAGCTCGGGGCCAGGCTGCAGTTCCTGGAAGCCGAGGTCGACCTGAGTCGCGAGCGGCTGCTGCGCCTGTACAAGGAAGTCAAGGGCGCGTCGCCGCCCAAGGGCCTGCTGCCGTTTTCGGTGGACTGGTACATGACGTGGATGGCCAACATCCACTCCTCGATGTTCTACAACATCTACCTCCACATGCTGGCTCAGGGCGAGGGCAAACTGGAAGCGCTGATCAAGGCGTTCCGCATGTTCCAGGAGCAGGTGCAGGCGCACGGCGATACGCCGGTGCTGGACTTCACCCGCGCCGCCACCATGGTGCGGTTCTTCGACAGCCGCATGCTGGAACTGACCCGCTGCACGCGTTGCACTGGCCAGTTCGTCTCCCACGCTTATGACAACAAGGCCGGCTACGTGTGTGTGCTGTGCCGCCCGCCCTCCCGGGCCGGCAAGAAAAAACCTGTCCCGCTCGCGGATTGAGGGGTTTTGCGACTTTTGTCACGCGGTCAGCGAACGACCATCGATGTAACATGATCTTTCATATCGTAACAACATGTCACAATGGCGTTGACTTTGTTCCGACGAAAAGATCTTTCAAATGAATGCCGCAGACGCCTCGAAGGAAATCGCTGATCTGAACCTCACGTACATGCTGCTCGCGCAGAAGTTGTTGCGGGAAGACCGGTCGGCCGCGATGCTGCGGCTCGGCATCAGCCAGGAAATGGCGGACCTGCTGGTCGCCCTGTCGCTGGCCGAGGTCATCAAGCTCGCGGCCAGCAACTTCGTGCTCTGCGCGTTTCGGCTCGATGAACTGCCGATTTTCCGCACCGTGATGCAGGGCGCCGGCCAGAGCCACCTGCAACAGGCCCATCTGTCGATCCTGTTGTCCGGGGCCCAGAACCAGGCTGCGCCGGCCCTGCGCCACGCCTGAAGCTCAGGGCTCCTGCCGGATCACGTCCCGTACGGTGAACCCGACCTCGCGCAGCAGCGGAGCGGCTCCAGTCGTCGTCCCGTAGCTGGTCAGGTGCGCGACCGGTGCCCAGCGCAGTTGCTCCCCATCCGCCACCTGCCGCTCGATCGCGGCGCGGAACGTGTAGACGTAGCGCGAGCCGCGGGCCTGCTTGCCTTCGGCCACGCAGCGCAGTTCCGCGCGCAGCGCCATGTCCCTGGGCAGGTCCAGGCCGGTGTTCAGCCCGGCCTTGTGGATTATCTTCGACAGCTCGCCAGCACTGATCAGCGGGCAATCCGTCTCTTGCAGGATCGAGTACGCGCCGGCTTGCGCGGCGCCGGCTGCGAGCATCGCGATCGGCAACAACATCAAGGCCTTCTTCATACCGCTCTCCTTCTGCGTGTGTGTGTGCAGATGGTAGGACCGGCCTTGCCGATTCAATCGGCGGAACAGCGCCGGGATTCCGTGGCTGCTCGGGCCACGGACCGCACGCGCGCGGACAGCGGCCGGCCTAGGCCCGGTCGCCGCCCTGGTGATGGCGGCGCAGGTAGCGTGCCACGTCGACCGCCCGTGGCCCGGTGGCCTGCACCGCGGCGCGCAGCTGCGCCGGCTCGATGCCGAAGATCTCGCACCAGTAGCCGACGTCGGTTTCCTTGAGCAGGTCGACGGTCTGGCCTGCGATGTCGCCCCCGACGGGGGTGGATGGAATGTCTGCCATAGCGTTCTTGTGTCCTTCGATTCGGTCGCGTCGTCAGGCGTTCATGATCGACACGGCGCGCACGTTGAGGTATGCCTCCACCGCTTCCGGGCCGCCTTCGGAACCGTAGCCCGAATCCTTGACGCCGCCGAACGGCATCTCGGCCGACGGCATGGCCGGCATGTTGATCCACAGCATGCCGACTTCCATCCGGCGGGCCAGCAGGTCGGCGTTCTTCAGCGACTTCGTGAAGGCATAGCCGGCCAGGCCGTACGGCAGTCGGTTGGCTTCGGCAATCGCATCCTCGAGCTTGTCGAAGCCGCGGATCGCCGCCATCGGGCCGAACGGCTCGTCGTTGAACACCTTGGCGTCGAGCGGCACGTCCGACAGGATGGTGGGCTGCCAGAAGTTGCCTTCGCTGCCGATGCGCTCGCCACCGGACATCACCGTCGCACCGCGCTTCACGGCGTCCTGGGTGAATTCGGTCATGGCGGTGATCCGGCGCGGATTGGCCAGCGGGCCCATCTGCGTGCCTTCGACCGACCCGTCGCCGACCTTCAGGCCAGTGGCGTACTTGGTGAAAGCCGCGGCGAAGTCGTTCTTGATGCTCTCGTGCACCAGGAAGCGGGTCGGCGAGATGCAGACCTGGCCGGCATTGCGGAACTTGGCGGCGCCGGCAGCCTTGACGGCCAGCGCGATGTCGGCATCCTCGGCGACGATCACCGGGGCGTGGCCGCCCAGCTCCATCGTCACGCGCTTCATGTGCTGGCCGGCCATCGCCGCCAGCTGCTTGCCGACCGGCGTCGAGCCCGTGAAAGTGATTTTGCGGATGATGGGGTGTGCGATCAGGTAACTGGAGATCTCGGCCGGGTTGCCGTACACCAGGCCCAGCACGCCGGACGGCAGGCCGGCATCGTGAAAGGCCCGGATCAGCTCCGCCGGGGCGGCCGGGGTTTCCTCTGCCGCCTTCACCAGCATCGAACAACCGGCCGCCAATGCTGCGCCGACCTTGCGCACCACCTGGTTGATCGGGAAGTTCCAGGGCGTGAAGGCGGCGACCGGACCGACCGGGTCCTTCAGCACCATCTGCCGCACGGCCAGGTTGCCGCGCGACGGAACGATGCGGCCGTAGACCCGGAAGCCCTCTTCCGCGAACCACTCGATGATGTCGGCCGCGGCCATCGCCTCGCCCTTGGCCTCCGGCGCGGGCTTGCCCTGCTCCTGCGTCAGCACGGCGCCGATGGCTGCGGCGCGCTCGCGCATCAGGCCGGCAGCCTTGCGCATGATCTTGCTGCGGTCGGCGGCCGTCATGTCGCGCCAGGTTTCGAAGCCTTTTTGCGCGGCTGCCAGCGCCTTGTCCAGGTCGGCCTTGCCGGCATGGGCGACGCGGCCGATCTCCTTGCCGGTCGCCGGGTTGTGCACGGCCAGCGTGCGGCCGTCGGCGGCATCCAGCCACTGGCCGGCGATGAACAGTTGGGTGTTGGGATAGGTCATGGGAAGTTCCTGTGGAGCTAGGGGGATGGCAATCGCCTATTCTCTGGCAAATCGTGATCGCTCTCCCCCGACTCAGGTTTGCGCCGCG
>JACMQP010000386.1 GCA_014376915.1 Ramlibacter sp. | reverse complement strand
TATCGGTCACCGGCACGATCACGGGCCCTGTCGGTGTCGTCGGCGTCGGCGTCGACGGGGGCGGGGTCGGGCCGACCGGCAAGCTGACAGCCCGCGAGGTCTGCTTGTCGATGCCGTTGGCCGTCACGATGATCGGAATCGTACGCAATGTCCGATCCGAACCGGCCGAGAGCGTTCCGGTGAAGATGCCCGACGCGTTGGTCAGGTTGGCGCCGCCGGTGGGCGTAAAAATTGCATTTTGTCCGGCTGCAACCGACACTGCGGCGCCCGCTACGACGTTACGGTTGCTATCCACGGCAATGACCGTCAGCACGGCGGTATCCGTCCCGGTGTTGTTGATGGAGGGCTTGTCGGTCAGCAGCGCGAAGTCGGCGACGGAGACCGGGGTCGAGCCGGGACCGGCGATGTCGGCAACCTTCACCGTCGTCTGTTTCGTGATCCCGTTGACTGTGGCGGTGACGATGATGTTCCGAAGGCTCCGGTCGGAACCGATCGTCAGCGTGCCCGAGTAGGTTCCAGCCGCTTCTGTGGCCGTGCTGATGGGCGTGAACACGCTGTTATTGTCGGCCGACACGACGACAGTGGCGCCCGCGACGGCATTGCGGTTGGCATTCACCGCGACGACCGTGACGTTGACCTTGTCGGTCCCCACGTTCGAGATGGAAGACTTGTCCGTATAGACATCGATATCGACCACTTGCGCAGTCGCGGCCGATCCGGGGGTGACGGGGGTGCCGCCACCGCCGGCGGCGGTCGTGCCAGCACTTCCGCCTCCACCGCCGCATGCGGACAGCATCACGGTAAACAAGAATGCCGTCCATAGTTTCAGGTAGCGAGTCATGGTCTTCCTTTTCCAACTGCTTCAGGTAAGAGGGGTGGGTGTGCTCAACGCGCCGCGGCGCGATCGGCAATCATTTTGGGCGTGATGAATACAAGCATCTCGGTCTTGCGGGAAGAACGGCTGCGGCTCTTGAACAGGTTGCCGATGGCCGGCAGGTCACCCAGCAGGGGAACCTTGGCTTCGTTCTCCGCTTCGTCCAGCGTGTAGATCCCGCCGATCACCACCGTCCCGCCGTTTTCCACCAGCACCTGGGTCTTGATGTGCTTCGTGTCGATCGCGATGCCGGCGGCCGTGGTAATGCCCTGGCTGTCCTTGGAAATGTCCAGGTCCAGGATGATGTTCCCCTCAGGCGTGATCTGCGGTGTCACTTCCAGCCGCAGGGTGGCGCGGCGGAATGCAATGGCCGTGGCACCGCTGGAGGTGGCGATCTGGTATGGGAATTCCGTCCCTTGTTCGATCGATGCCTTGGTCTGGTCGGCGGTGACGATGCGCGGACTCGACACCAGCTTGCCCTTGCCGTCCGCTTCCAGCGCCGACAGTTCCAGGTTCAGGAACCGGTTGGCGGCCGCGCTGAACAGCGAGATCGCGAAAGTAGACGGATTGAAACCACCCTGGCCGACGGCCGGCAGGTTCACGAAGGTGGTGTTGTTCGTGTCCAGCGCGCCCTTGCTCTCGCCAGTGGTCGCGGAAACCGCGTTGTATGTGCCGCCCAGGGCGAGCCGGTTGGCGCCGCCGACCGAATAGCCGGGGTCGCCGCCGCGCACACCGCGCAAATCGCTGCCGCCCAGGCGGACACCGAGCGACTTGCCGAACGTGTCCTGGGCCTCGACGATACGCGCTTCGATCAGCACCTGGCGCACTGCGATGTCGAGCTTGGCGATCAATTGCTGAACCTGCTCCAGTCGGGCCGGAACGTCCGTGACGAACAGCTGGTTGGTCCGCGGCTCCGCAATCACGCTGCCGCGGATGCTGAGAATCCGCGCGGCGCCGGTGCCGGTGGTCAGCTGGGCAGCAATCTCGGCAGCCTTGGTGTAATTGAGCTGGAATGATTGGGTCCGCAGCGGTTCCAGATTCTGGATCGCGGCGCGCGCTTCGAGCTCGAGCTTTTCCTTGGACGAGATTTCATCCTTCGGAGCGATCCACAACACGTTGCCGCTCTTGCGCATGCCCAGGCCCTTGGCCTGCATGATGATGTCCAGCGCCTGGTCCCATGGCACATCCTTCAGCCGCAGCGTCACCGCGCCGGTCACCGAATCCGAAGTCACGATGTTGAAGTTCGTGAAGTCGGCGATCACCTGCAGCAGGGAACGGACCTCGATGTTCTGGAAGTTCAGCGACAGCTTCTCGCCACTGTAGCCAACACCCTGGGTCAGCTTGGTCGGGTCGATCTTCTGCGGCCGCACTTCAACGACGAACTGGTTGTCGCTCTGGTAGGCGCTATGTTCCCAAGCGCCCTTGGGCTCGATCACGACCCGGACCCGGTCGCCGGTCTGGAATGTGGTGATCGTCTGCACCGGCGTGCCGAAATCGCTCACGTCCAGTCGGCGCCGCAGGCCTTCCGGCAGCGTCGACTTTAGAAACTCGACCACCAGCGTCTGGCCCTGCTGGCGGATGTCCACACCGACCTGGTTATTGGGAAGGTCGACGATCACCCGGCCGGAACTGTCCGGGCCGCGGCGGAAATCCAGGTCGCGCAACGGCTGGGTGTCGCGGTTACGGCTCTCCGCGAAGGCCGGCGTGCTGCTTGGCGCAGGTGCGACGACGGAAACCTGTTCCAGCGACACCAGCAGTGATTTGCCAACCAGTTGGGCCTTGTAGGCTGTGGGCGACTTCAGGTTCAGCACCAGGCGAGTCCGCTCACCGGCCTGCACCACATTCACCGAGCGCACATTGCCCTGGTTGATGTCCACCGTGGAACGACCCAGGCCGTTCGACGCGCCCGGAATATCCAGCGCGATCCGCGCCGGAGCCTGGATGGCGAATCCAGCCGGCACTGCTTGCAGGGGCTGCGAGAAATCCACGCGGATCACATCGACACCCCCCTGAATCGAACTCGAAACCGACTCCACCACGGTCTGCGCCTGGCCGGCCACGGCCAGCATTGCCAGCATCAGCCCCACGCACACTTGCCACGTTCGCCGCAACGTCGTCCAGTTATGGTTGTTCATTTTGACCCCTCTTGCAGTTGCAGTTTGGCTATGCGTTCGATCCATTCACCGCTAGCGTCCTGCACGATTTCGCGCAGCGTCACTTCGGTCTCTCCCACCTTCGTGATTTTTCCGTAGTTCATGCCCAGGTAGTTTCCGGCGCGCACCTGGTACAGCAGGTTGTCGACCTTGACCAGGGCCACCGGCTGGCCCACCTTGAGCAGGCTTCCCACCATACTCATCGAGTCCAGCGGAAAGCTCTCGAGCGGCTCCTTGCGCCGCGCCAGTTCGGGCGCGACCAGGCCCGCGTTGGCGCTCACCTGCGACGAATCGCGCTTGAGGGCCTCGGTCAGTTTCTGGTTGCTGAACGGATCGGTCGCCGCTTCTTGCGTGTAGGCCTGCGGCGTGAACTTCTTGGGCTCCGGAATCGGCTGGACCTTGGGTTTGGTCTGGTTGCGTTGTTCGGTCATCCACTGCTGCAGTTCCTCCTGGCCGGAAGCACTGCATCCGGTCAGCACGGCGATCAGTGCGGCGCAGGCGCCGGCGCGTCGATAGGTCATTTCTTGTTGGCTCCCGGAGTGGCCTTGCGCTGTGCGGCAACCTCGTCGGCGTCCAGGTACCGGAAGGTCTTGGCAGTGGCTTCCATCACCAGCCCGCCGTCCTTGGCCGTCGTCGGGCCGATCGACACGTTGTTCAGAGTCACGATCCGCGACAGGTTCGCCACGTCCGAGGCGAACGATCCGATGTCGTGGTAGCGGCCGGACACTCTCAGTGCGATAGGCAACTCCGCGTAATACTCCTTGGCACTTACCTGGCCCGGCCGGAACAGTTCGAAGCGCAGACTGCGGCCAAGACCGGCCTGGTTGATGTCGGACAGGAGTGCGTCCATTTCCGCTTTGCTCGGCAACTGCTTTTCGAGCTGCGTCACATACTGCTGCACCTGCTCGCGCTGCTTTTTCAGGGCGTCGAGGTTTACGGCCTGCACCAGTTTCTTTTTGTAGTCATCGCGCAGCGCGATTTCCTTGCTGCGTTCGGCCTCGAATTCGGCCTCGGAACTGTTCAGCCAGACAAACCAGAGCGCGATCACGATGGCCGTCATCAGGGCGAAGCACAGGGCAAAACGCGGGCCTGCGGGCCAAGACGAGGGATCGTTGGGGTTCAGGCCGCGAAACTGCGCCCGCACCGACTGCTGAATCGCCGCGAAATCGAACTTGGTGGATGTCTTGGTCGCCATGATCAGGTCTTCCCCGGCGCTGAGGCCGCGCTCGCGGCGGCAGCAGCCTTTTGTGCTTCGCTGGAACGCAACAACCTGACTTTCATCTGGAAGTTGGCCACCCGGCGCTGCTCCTTGCCGAGCGCAACGCTTCCGGAAACGATCTCGACGAGTTCCGGCTTGGTCAGCCAGGGGCTGTTGTTGCTCAGGTTGCGCAGCAGTTCGGAAACGCGCTCGTTCGACTGGGCCACGCCCTGGATCGACACCACCTGGTTTTCCTGCTTCAGGCTGGTGACATAGACGCCGTCAGGCAATTGCCGCACCAGTTCGTTGAGCAGGTGAACCGGCAGGTTGCGGTCGGCCTGCAGATCTTCCACCGCCTGCTGGCGCGCCCGCAGCGCAGTGATTTCTTCCTGCAGGGTCGCGATGTCCTTGATCTGGCCTTCGAGCCGCTTGATCTCCGTCTGCAGCATCACGTTCTTGCTTTGCTGGTTGGAAATCTGGGCCGCATACCAGAGGAAGATCGCACCAGCGATGACGCCGCCCATCAGCGCGGAGACACCGAGCGTGGCAAAGAAAGCATCGCGGCGACGCTTGCGTGCAGCTTCGCGATGCGGCAGCAGGTTGATGAGGATCACTGCAGGAACCTCCGCATGGCCAGGCCGCAGGAGGTCAGATACGAAGGCGCTTCACGCCGCATCTTCTTTTCCCGGACGCCTTCGCCGATGTGCATGCCCTCGAACGGATCGGCCAGCATGCATGGGAACGAGGTCTGCGCTGTCACGGTTTCAGTCAGGCCCGGCAAGGCAGACGAGCCGCCGGCGAGCATCACGTAGTCCACCCGGTTGTGCGGGGTGCTGGTGAAGAAGAACTGCAGGGCACGGGCGATTTCCTGCGACATGCTGTCGACGAAGGGCTTGAGCACACCCGACTCGTAATCCTCGGGCAGGTCGCCGTTGCGTTTCTTGGTTTCAGCCTCTTCCGGAGAAAAACCGTACTGGCGCACGATCAGCTGGGTCAGCTGGGCGCCGCCGAAAGCCTGGTCGCGGTCGTACAGCACCTCGTCGTTGCGAATCACCTGCATGCTGGTGGTGAAGGCGCCAACCTCGAACAGCGCAACCATGGTGTCCACGCCGCGATTGGGCAGTGCTTCGATCAGGCGGCCCGCGGCCAGACGTGATGAATAGGACTCGACGTCGATGATCACGGGCTTGAGGCCGGCGGCCTCGGCCAGGCCCTGCCGGTCCTGGACCTTCTCGCGTCGGGACGCCGCAATCAGCACCTCGACGTCGCCGGTGGAGGTGGGGCTTGGGCCGATGACGCAGAAGTCCAGGCTGACCTCGTCCAGCGAGAACGGGATGTACTGGTTGGCCTCGGTCTCGACCTGGACTTCCAGGTCCTGCTCGCTCATCCCGCCGGGCAGAATGATCTTCTTGGTGATGACCGCGGAAGGCGGCAATGCCATGGCCACGTTGCGGGTCCGGGTGCCGCTTTTCTTGACCACCCGTCGCATGGCCTCGGCCACTTCCTCAAACTTCTCGACATTGCCATCGGTGATCCAGCCCCGTTCAAGCGGCTCGATCGCACAGCGTTCCAGAACCAGATTGCCTTCCTTGTCCCGACCCAGTTCGACCAGCTTGACGCTCGAAGAACTGATGTCCAGGCCCAGCAAAGGCGCCGGCTGGCGGCTAAACAACGACCCCAGTAAGCTCACAGACTGTCTCCTGATACCCCGGATTTCGCGGCGTAACAAAGTTAAGAAATCACTTCAATGCTAGCTGCAACATCCTTGTCCCGCAAAGGGATTTTCGGTTCTAGCCCTACCATTCGTTGCCAAAAACCGACGCCAGGACCTGCAATAATCTTTGGACGACTACAGCCATCTGGCTGCTTGGCCCAGGGACCTCGCCGACTCACCGCCGTCCTCATCAAGGTTATTTCTATCATTGCCGTGGGACCTCACCTGGACACTTATGCCTTCTGATTCCTCATCCGATGCGCCCGCCAGGTCGTCAGGTCCGTCTTCCCGGCCCGCCTGGCGGGGCCGCCTGCTGCGAGGCGTGCTCTGGGTAGGTGGCCTGTCCCTGGCCGGCTTGCTCAGCCTTTTTACGATCGTCGGAGTGGCGCTTGCGGTTGCCTACCCAAACCTGCCCGATATTTCGGATCTGTCGGACTACCGCCCAAAATTACCGCTGCGCGTGTTTTCCGCGGACGGTCTGCTGATGGGTGAATTCGGCGAGGAGCGGCGCAACCTGACGCCGATCCGCGAAATCCCCAAGGTCATGGTCGACGCCGTGCTGGCGATCGAGGACGCGCGCTTCTATTCGCACGGCGGCGTCGACTACAAGGGCCTGCTGCGAGCGGCGCTGGCCAACCTTGGGCGGGTCAAGAGCCAGGGCGCGTCGACCATCACCATGCAGGTGGCGCGCAACGTCTACCTGTCGTCAGAGAAGACCTTTACCCGCAAGCTCTATGAGGTGCTGCTGACGTTCAAGCTGGAACACATGCTCACCAAGGACCAGATCCTGGAGATCTACATGAACCAGATCTTCCTGGGCAATCGCGCCTACGGCTTCGCCGCGGCTTCGGAGGCGTATTTCGGCAAGCCGATGAAGGACCTGACCATCGCCGAGGCGGCGATGCTGGCCGGCCTGCCGAAGGCGCCTTCGGCATACAACCCGATCATCAACCCGAGCCGGGCTCGCACCCGCCAGCAGTACATCATCGACCGGATGCAGGAGAACGGCTTCATCACCGCAGCCGAAGCCGAAGTCGCCAGGAAGCAGGAACTGCACGTCCGCACCGGCGGCGACAACACCAAGGTCCACGCCGAGTACATCGCCGAAACCGTGCGCCAGATGGTCTACGCCCAGTATGGCGATGAGACCTACACCCGTGGACTGAACGTCTTCACCACCGTCAAGGCCGACGAACAGGACGCCGCGTACAAGGCCCTGCGCAAAGGCATCATGGATTACGAGCGGCGCCAGATCTACCGCGGCCCCGAGGAATTCATCGAGCTGCCGGCCAACCCGAAGGAGGCCGAAGACGCCATCGACGACGCGCTGGCCGAGCATCCCGACAACGGCGACGTGCTCGCGGCGGTCGTACTCGAAGCCAATCCCAAGAAGATCGTGGCTGTGCGCCAGAACGGCGACCAGATCGAGATCCTTGGCGAAGGGCTCCGCCCGGCACAGTCGGGCCTGTCGGACAAGGCGGCGCCCAAGATCAAGATCCGCCGCGGCGCGGTGATCCGGATCGCCAAAACGCCCAAGAATGCCTGGGAGATCACGCAGCTGCCTGAGGTCGAAGGCGCCTTTGTCGCCATTGACCCGCGCGATGGCGCGATCCACGCACTGGTGGGCGGCTTCGACTTCAGCAAGAACAAGTTCAACCACGTGACGCAGGCCTGGCGCCAGCCTGGCTCCAGCTTCAAGCCGTTCATCTATTCCGCCGCGCTGGAAAAAGGATTTACGCCCTCGACCGTCGTCAACGATTCGCCTTTGTTCTTCGACGCCGGCGTCACCGGCGGCCAGCCCTGGGAACCCAAGAACTACGACGGCAAGTTCGAGGGGCTGATGCCGCTGCACACCGCGCTGGCCAAGTCCAAGAACATGGTTTCCATCCGCATCCTGCAGGCCGTGGGGGCGCAGAACGCGCAGGACTGGATCACCCGTTTCGGCTTTGATGCCGAGAAGCACCCGCCCTACCTCACGATGGCGCTGGGCGCCGGCTCAGTGACCCCGATGCAGATGGCCACCGCCTACTCCGTGTTCGCCAACGGCGGTTACCGCATCAATCCCTGGCTGGTGACCCGCATTACCGATCAGAAGGGCAAGACCCTGGTGGAGAGCCAACCGCCGCTGCCAAGCGAGGCGGCGCGCGCGATCGATTCGCGCAACGCGTTCATCATGAGCCGCCTGCTGCAGGAAGTGGCGCGGTCCGGTACTGCCGCCAAGGCGCAGCGCGACCTCAAACGGGTCGACCTGTATGGCAAGACCGGCACGACCAACGATTCAATCGACACCTGGTTCGCCGGGTACCAGCCGACGCTGACGGCGATCGTGTGGATGGGGTATGACACTCCGCGGTCGCTGGGCGACCGCGAGACCGGCGGCGGGTTGAGCCTGCCGGTCTGGATCAGTTTCATGGAAACTGCCCTCAAGGGGGTGCCGGTGAAAGAACCCGCCGCGCCGCAAGGTGTGGTCAACGTCGGCGGCGAATGGTATTTCGAGGAATATGCGCGCGGCGCCGGTGTCGGCAGTCTGGGCGTGACTGCGAGCCCGGCCGGCAATGCACCGGGGCCGGTGCCCGAAGACAGGAGCCTCTTGAACTCGGAAGGCCTGCCGCCCAACCGGCAGCAACTGCCCGCGACCGACGAGCGCAAGAGCATCCTTGACCTGTTCCGCAACTAGCGCGCCGGTCAGCCCTCGAATTTCAGGGGCTGGTCGGCCTGCTCGCTGGCATAACGGGTGAGATTGTCGAAGAATTCGCCCTGCCCTTTGGTGTCGCTCCATTGCGAGCCGTCGAACCGGTAGTGAAAGCCGCCGGACCGGGCGGCCATCCAGACCTCCTGCAACGGCTTTTGCAAGTTGACGACGATCTGGCTGCGGTTGCGAAACGACAGCGTGACCATGCCGCCGACGCGCTGGTTGTCGACGTCCACATCCGATTCTTCGTTGATGCGGTCGCAGCTGGACTCGATCCGCGCCAGCAACGCCTCGGCGCGGTCCATGAAATCCAGGTCGGTCATTACAATTTCACCATGTTGAATGTTTGCCAAATTCTAGTGAGCGGCCCGCTCGGGCGCCTTGCCCTTGCCGCCAGCGTGGTCGCAGCGCTGGCAGGGTGCGGCCAAAAGGGGCGGCTGTTCATCCCCACCGAGCCGGCCGCGCAGTCGCGCGCCACCCTCGTCGAAACCATCCGTCCGGCCGCAGCGACGCCGCCGGCGAGCCCCGCCTCGGCTGCGCCCAAGGCCGGCATTGCGTCACCTCTGCCAGTCATCCCATGATCCCATCCCTGCTTCCCGGCCGACCCCACTTCGACCTGATCGGCGGCGACCTGTGCGTCGAAGGCCTGCCGCTCGCGACATTGGCCCGCCAGTACGGCACGCCGCTGTTCGTCTATTCGAAAGCGGCGATGCTGGACGCGCTGGCGGCTTACCAGCGCGGCTTCGCCGGCCGCCAGGCCAGCATCTGCTACGCGATGAAGGCCAATTCCTCGCTTGGTGTGTTGCAGGTCTTCGCCCGCGCCGGTTGCGGCTTCGACATCGTATCCGTCGGCGAACTGGAGCGGGCGCTCGCCGCCGGCGCCGCAGCGGTCGACATCATCTTTTCGGGCGTCGGCAAGACCCGCTCCGAGATGCAGCAGGCCCTGCGCGCCGGCATCGGCTGCTTCAACGTCGAAAGCGAAGCCGAGCTGGAGGTGTTGAGCGAAGTGGCCACTGCAGCAGGCCAGGTGGCACCGGTGAGCATCCGGGTCAATCCCAATGTCGATCCCAGGACCCATCCCTATATCTCCACCGGCCTGAAGGGCAACAAGTTCGGCGTGGCCCATGAACGGGCTTTGCACGCCTACCAGCGGGCGGCCGCGCTGCCCGGTCTGAAGGTGGTCGGCATCGACTGCCATATCGGCTCGCAGATCACGGCCGAGGATCCGTACCTCGATGCGATGGACCGCATCCTGGACCTGGTCGAGACGGTCGAGGCGGCCGGGATCCCGCTTGCCCACATCGACTTCGGCGGCGGACTCGGCATCGACTACAACGGCGACGAGCCGCCCAAAGCCGATGCGCTCTGGCACGAACTGTTCGCCAAAATCGACGCCCGTGGCTTCGGAGACCGCAAGTTCATGATCGAGCCGGGGCGCTCCCTGGTCGGCAATGCCGGCGTCTGCTTGAGCGAGGTCCTGTACCTGAAGCCCGGC
>JACMQP010000385.1 GCA_014376915.1 Ramlibacter sp. | reverse complement strand
TGCCCATTCTGCACGCTGCGTGCCATGGCGCCCATCGACACCCGCAGCTTCTGCTGCGAGCGGGTGATCAAGGTCTTCACCGTTCCGAGCGGGATGCCGGTGAGAACCGCTATCTCGCTTTGGGTGCAATCGCGAAAATACGCCATACCGAGCACCAGCTGCTCCTTGGCCGACAGCGCGCCCAGCGACAGCTTGATCAGGCTGTCGCGCTCGGCGATCGCCAGCAGTTCCTCCGGCCCCAGGTCGTGGCTTTCCTCGGTGTCGTGGCACTGCGGTGCATCGACCTGGCCGCCATGGGCGCGGCGCTCGGCACGCACCTTGTCCAGCGCGCGACTGCGGCCGATCGTGGCCAGCCAGGCCAGCGGCTGGCCGCGGCTGTCGTCGTAGACGGCCAGGCTGCGCCACACCTGCAGGTACGTTTCGGCCAGCACGTCCTCGGCATGGGCGTCGCCGGCAATACGGCGCACGCGGCTCAGCAACCAGCCCGCCGTGCTGTCGTAGAGTGCTTCGAAGGCGTGAACGTCGCCCCGCGCCGCCGCAACGATCATTACCTTGAGCGCCCGGTTGCGTTCATCCAGTACCGAATCGGCACGCGCTGCAGTCCCGGCATCGTCGTGGCTGGCGGCGTCAGCCTGTTCGGCAGAAGAACTGAAATCCATGTAGTCACCCAAATTTGCGTGGGGCTGGCATCCCGATTCGGGCCCCGGTGCGAGTGTGCTGTCTGCCGGTCCGACCTTCATGTAGGAGAGTGCCGCGACGTGAATTCTCCGAATCCACCCAGCGATCTGCCGCGTAAAGGATGAGCTTTCCACAACCTGAACAACTTCATCAAGGAATCACCATGAACACCACCACTCGCCTGATCGCCATCTCTGCATTCGCCGCCCTCTCCGGCTTCGCCGCCCACGCCGACGAGGCCGACGGCTCGGAACGCGTCCTCACGTTCAGCTCGACCCGCAGCGTGGCGGAAGTGCGGACCGAGGCCGCGATGCCCGTGCACATCACCAACGGCGGCACCGGCTTCATCGGCGTCACCAGTTCCGTGACGACCCGCGCCGAAGTGCGGTCCGAGGCTGCCGCCGCGCTGCGCGCCGGCCGCATCTCCCAGGGCGAAATCGGGTTGATGTAATCGCGCTATCCTGAGCTCCACGTCTTTTGACTGGAGCTCACGCATGCGACACCATCCCCTCGGCCGCACGGGCCTGTTCGTCTCCGAGCTCTGCCTGGGCACCATGACCTTCGGCGGCAGCGAAGGAATGTGGGCCAAGATCGGCGAGCTGCAGCAGGCCGACGCCGAACGGCTGGTCGGCCAGGCCGTCGACGCCGGCATCAACTTCATCGACACCGCCGACGTTTATGCAGGCGGCGTGTCCGAACAGATCACCGGCCAGGCGCTGAAGAACCTGAAGATCGCGCGCGAAAGCGTCGTCGTCGCGACCAAGGTGTTCGGAGAAACCGGCACTGGCCCGAACGCCCGCGGCCTCACCCGCAGCCACATTTTGGACGGCGTCAAGGCCAGCCTGAAGCGGCTGCAGCTCGATCACATCGACCTGTACCAGGTGCACGGCTTCGATCCGGCGACGCCGATCGAGGAAACCTTGCGCGCCCTCGACCAGCTGGTGCGGCACGGCCACGTGCGCTACATCGGCGTGTCCAATTGGGCGGCCTGGCAAATCGCGAAGGCGCTGGGGATTTCCGAAAGGCTGGGGCTGGCGCGATTCGACTCGCTGCAGGCCTACTACACCGTCGCCGGCCGCGATCTTGAGCGCGAGCTGATTCCGATGTTGCGTAGCGAAGGCGTGGGTCTCATGGTGTGGAGCCCGCTGGCCGGCGGCCTGCTGAGCGGCAAGTACGGCCGCGAACAGCAGGCCGAGGCCGGCAGCCGCCGGGTCGCCTTCGACTTTCCGCCGGTGGACAAGGACCGGGCCTGGGACTGCATCGACGCGATGCGCCCGATCGCTGCGGCGCGTGGCGTGTCGGTGGCGCAGGTGGCCCTCGGCTGGCTGCTGCACCAGCCGCAGGTCACCAGCGTGATCGTCGGCGCCCGACGGCCGGAGCAGCTGGCCGACAACATCGCATCCACCGGGATCACGCTCAGCACCGAAGAACTCTCGCAGATCGACAACGCCAGCTGCCTGGCGCCCGAGTATCCCGGCTGGATGTTGGAGCGCCAGGGCGAGGCCCGGCGCAAGCAGCTCGACGATTTGCGCCGTTAGGGCTGCGTGAGCCAGGCCACCGCGGCGGCTTCGGACACGAAGACGCGCAGCAGGATGCCCTTCTGGTTGGCCACCTGCTCACTGGTGCCGGTGCGCCTGGACTCGGGCACCAGCGATGCGACCCGTTGCAGGTGCGCCAGCCGGGTGACGGTGCGCTCGCCGATCGCGAAATGGTCGGTGAACCGGAACTGCTCCTGGACACTGCGCAGGTCCACCAGCAGCCGCGCCGTGACGCGGGCGACGGTCTCCTGCGCCAGCGTGTCGATGGCGGTAAAGATATCGTCCAGGGTCGCCGCACCGGAACACCGGGCCTCCAGGTACTGCGGGGTGGAAACGAAGCTCAGGGTGAAAGGCATGCAGCCATTCTAAAGAGCGCAGTGCCGGCTGTGCGCTACCATCCGCCCGTGCCGCCCCAGCCCTCCACCCTCGCATCGCTGAGCCGCCTCCGCTTCATGCGGATGGCGCTGCTTTGGCTGGCGCTGGTGCTCGGCCTGGCGCAGACCGTGGCGATCGCGCACGGCTACAGCCACAGCCCCGGAGAGACGGCCACGCAGTCCGCCGGCAAGCATCCGGGCGGAGTGGCCCATTGCCAGTCCTGCATCGTCGCCGCCAGTATCGGCGGCGCCGCGCCGCCGATGCTGGCCTTGCAGATCGTCACGGCGCAGCAGCAGCAGCCCCGCATCGCCGCACCGGCTGCGCAGCACAGCGCGCCGGAGCAGCGGCCCTACGCCATCCGCGCGCCTCCCGCCATCTTCAGCTGAAGCCTTTTTCGTCGCGTCCTGCCGCAACCCCTGCGGTGGACGCAGGTTTCATCGGCATGACTGGAGAGAACAATGCCCAAGATTTTTCCGGCGAGCCTGGTGCTCGCCCTTGGTTTCCCGCTGGCCGCGCTCGCCGACACCGCGGCTGACATCAACGCCCTGCGACAGGAAATCGAAACCATCCGCAGCGGCTATGAGCAGCGGCTGCAGGCGCTTGAGCAGCGGCTCAAGGCCGCAGAAGCGAAAGCGCCCGCACCAGTTGCCGCAAGCGAAGCGCCGCCGGCCGCGCCAGGCGCTGGCGGTGGTGGCGCCAACGCCTTCAACCCGGCGCTCTCGCTGATCCTGTCGGGCAACTACGGCCGCACCAGCCGCGATCCCGCCAGCTACGCGGTGACCGGCTTTTCGCTGCCGGCTGGCAGCGCGGCCGGCCCGGTCGGACGCGGCTTCAGCCTGGCGGAGAGCGAACTGACCCTGGCCGCCAGCATCGACCCCTGGCTGCGCGGCCAGGCCAGCATCGCACTGCACCCGGACAACACGGTCTCGGTCGAGGAAGCCTTTGTGCAGACGACGTCACTGGGCAACGGCCTCACGCTCAAGGCCGGGCGTTTTTTCTCCGGCATCGGCTACATGAACGAGCAGCACGCCCACGTGTGGGATTTCGCCGATGCGCCGCTCGCCTACCAGGTGTTCCTTGGCAACCAGTTCGCCGACGACGGATTGCAGCTGCGCTGGCTGGCGCCGACCGACCTGTTCCTGGAAGCGGGCGCCGAGGTCGGCCGCGGGCGCGGCTTTCCTGGCAGCGACAGCAGCCGCAACCGCGCCGGCGCCAGCGCGCTGTTCGTCCATGCCGGTGGCGACGTCGGCGCCAGCCACAGCTGGCGCGCCGGCATCTCGATGCTCAACGCCCGGCCTGTGGACCAGATGCTGAACACCTCCGGCGCGCTCGGTGGCAGCACCAGCGGCGCATTCAGCGGCCACGGCCGGGTGTGGGTCGGCGACTTCGTCTACAAGTGGGCCCCCGACGGCAACGGCACGCGCACCAACTTCAAGCTGCAGGGGGAGTACCTGCGCAGCACGCGCGACGGCACTCTGGCCGATGCGGCCGCCACCAGCAGCTACGGCTCGGCGCAGTCCGGCTGGTACCTGCAGGGCGTCTACCAGTTCATGCCGCGCTGGCGGGTCGGCCTGCGCACCGAACGGCTGGACTCGGGGGCAGTCGCTGATCCCGACCTGCTGACCAACGCCGTCTACCGCCCACGCAAGGACACGCTGATGCTGGAATTCAACCCCAGCGAATTCTCTCGCGTGCGCCTGCAGCTGGCGCGCGACCGCTCGCGCTTCGGCCAGTCCGACAACCAGTTGCTGCTGCAGTACCAGATGAGCCTGGGCGCTCACGGCGCCCACGGCTTCTGACCCCTTTCAAGGAATCTTTTTCATGACCAGACTCAAATTGTTCGCGGCGCTGGCGGCGCTGCCCCTCGCCATCTTCGCCCTGCCGGCCAATGCAGCCCTGCGCGTGTTCGCCTGCGAACCCGAGTGGGCGGCGCTGGCGCAGGAACTCGGTGGCACCCTGGTGGAAGCCACCTCGGCCACCACCGCCTTGCAGGATCCGCACCAGATCCAGGCCAAGCCCAGCCTGATCGCCCGCGTGC